>NZ_BAABAT010000017.1:0-218314 GCF_039537565.1 Dactylosporangium darangshiense | reverse complement strand
AGGACCTCCCCTTGATCGCCGACCACACAGACCGCGTGGTCGTCCTTGGCCCAGTCCACCCCCGCCGTGACACGCATGGCAGTGGGGTTGGGGACGATACTCACAGTTGTCTCCTCGCTGTTGCATCAGTGGGAAGACACCCGGTAATCCCGGGACACCGCAGCCGGTCGCTCACTGATCGGCGCTCATCGGCGCATAGCCCTGTAGCCAGTCGGGGTGTCCTGGGCCGCCGGGCCTCACAGAACTCAAGCTGGACCTCGAAGGTCGAGCGGTGATGGCGATGGCCCGGCGGGGACCAGGGGTGCACCCGAACCCTCCCACTCAGCGATCAAACGGGCGACTCGGATACAGGGATGGTGCACCAGTGAGCAGTGAAGCTCCCAGGCCGGCGGTCGCCCTCGCCGCCGCAGTCTGCCTTCGTCGGGTTCCGGTTCCCGTCGGAGGTGATCGTGGTCGCCGTTCGGCTGTACCTTCGCTACAACCTGTCCTACCGCGACGTCGAAGAACTCCTGCTCGAACGAGGGGTTGAGGTCGACCACGTCACCATCTTCCGGTGGGTGCAACGGTTCACGCCGCTGCTGGCCGACGCCGCCCGGTTCTGCCGGCACGCGCCCGGCGACAGATGGTTCGTCGATGAAACATATGTGAAGGTCAACGGTGTGTGGCGGTACGTTGTACCGCGCCGTCGATCAGTACGGCCAGGTCATCGACGTGCTCGTCTCAGCCCGCCGCGATGCCGCCGCGGCCTGCCGGTTCTTCCGCCGAGCGTTGATCACGTTGAAGGTGACGCCGAGCGAGATCGTCACCGACGCCGCCGCTGTCTATCCAGCGGTGCTCGATGAGCTGGTCCCGTCGGCGTGGCATCACGTCGAGCGCTATGCCAACAACCAGATTGAGGCGGATCACAGCCAGCTCAAACACCGGCTCAGACCCATGCGTGGACTACGCACCGATCGAACAGCCACCGTGATCATCGCCGGACACGCCTTCATGCAGAACGTTCGCCGTGGACACTACGAACTCGGCGTCGACGCCGCACGCGGGCTTCGCATCGCGGCGGCGTTCACCGAACTCGCCGCCGCCATCTGAAGCCGGAGGCACCCGGCTGAACCGCGTCTCCCGATCGCCAAATGCAACAGCGCCCCCAAACCTCGCAACAACCCCAATCTTGAGCGACAACCATCGCCGAGCGTGCAGTCACACACACCCGTCGCCAACAAGCCACACCACGCGGCGACCCGGCGCGCGCGCGGCGCAAGGAATGAAAGCCGGACGCCAACGGCCAAGTGGTCCGGCCGCCCTCGACACGGGGTACACCCCGAGGAAGGCGGCCGGACCTACGGTCGTTCTCTAGTGGCATCTCCAGACGATCGCGCGGATGGTGTCGCTGGGATCGTCGGCCTGGCCGGCGATCGTGCGCCCGTCGTCGCTGATCGTCACGGCCAGGAGGCTGGTCGTGCTCGGCTTGTGCTGGAACGGATCCGGCAGCTGCATCCGCTTGTCGCCGGCCACCATCAGGCCGTGGCCCTGTGGGTCGGTGCCGACCATCCAGCCGGAGGCGTTGGCCGTGTCTGGGCGTGTGGCGAAGCCGGGCACCGTTTCGACCGTGCCGGTCGCCAGGTCCCAGCGTAGGCCGCTGACGGGGGCGCCGGCCGGCCGGTTGACGCCGATCACCCAGCCGTTGCGGATGGTGAACGCCCCATAGCCGGTGCCGCTGACGACGGCGGGCGCCGGCAGCCGTCGACCCGTGCCGTCGGGCGCCCAGGCGTAGGCCACGCCGGCCCGCACGCCGCGGGGGTCGGAGGACGTCGTCTGCACACCGCCCGGGATAGTCGTGTAGATCGACCCGATCACCGTGCCGTCCTCGTCGATCGCGCTCGCGATGCCGCCGGTCGCGTCGTCGGGCAGGGCCAGGGGCCGCGGCTCGGCAGTCGGGCTGGACCAGATCAGCGGCCGGCCGGTGCCGTTGTTGCCGACGATGACCTCGGCCGCGTTGATGCCGGCGACCGTGACTCCGTCGCCGCCCGGGAGCTTGGTGACCTTGCCGTCGCGGTAGAGCCAGGCGACCGGACCGCTGTCGACCCAGCTGTTGCCCACCCCGACGCCGGCCGCGTTGACCGCGCTGATCGCCTGGTCCGCGCCGGGGACGGCGACCTTGGTGGCCCGCCCGTCCTGCCACACCAGGACCTGCTGGTCGCCGCCCTTGGGGTACGAGCGACCAAAAATGATGCTTCCGGTCGGGTCGGCCGCGGTCACCAGCGCCATCGTGACGTTGTCCGGGATCGGCAGCTTCTCCGCCTTGCACGACGTCGGGACCGCGATGGCTCGCGCCGTCGCCCGGACGGTCGGCGGGGCCTTGGCGGTGGCGCTCGTACCCCCACTGCTGCCTGACGCGGCGGGGGCAAGCTCGGGTCGGCGGTCGGGGCTACGGGTCGCGGCCAGCGCCACCGGCACCGCCGCCACCGCGGCCAGGGTCAGCACCAGCACGCCGCCCGCGAGTGCCCGACGGCGCAGCCGGCGGCGGCGCCGGCCGTCGCGCATCGCCCGCGCGACATCGATCGACGGCGGCCGCGGTGGCTCGTCGGGCAGGGTCCGCAACAGGTCGCCAGCGTTGTATTCGTTGAGGTCCACGTGCTATCGCTCCTCGGTCAGGACCGCGACCGACCGCTCGCTGAGCAGCCGTCGCAGCGCGTTCAACCCGTGGGACGTCTGGCTTTTGACCGTGCCGACCGTAACGCCGAGCATGTCGGCGACCTCGGCGACGGGCAGGTCGTAGATGAAGCGCAGCACCAGCACCGCCTGTTGGCGGCGGGGCACCTGCGCCAGCGCGGCGCGCAGCACCGAGCGGTCCTCGACCTCGTTCTGCCCCGGCGCCGTGCGGTCCGGTATGTGCGGCGGCTCCGCAAAGAGCCGCACCTTCGACCAGGCGAGCCTGCGCTCGTCGATGAAGGCGTTCACGAGCATGCTGCGCACATACCGGTCCAGGTTTCCGGCCTGCCGGATCTTCGACCACCGCACGTAGAGCGTGGTGATGGTCTGCTGGACGAGGTCGTCAGCGCAGTGCGAGTCGCCGCTGAGCACATATGCGAGACGGCGCAGCGCCGGCTGCCGCGCCGTGACGTACTCCACGTACTCCTGGTCCGCCGAGCTGCCGCCCATCCGAGCCGCCCTCTCCCATCGGGGATTTCGTCCACCCTCAGACGGGATCGACGGACCATTCGGTTGTACGGCATCCGGCGGGGCTTCCGGCTGTGCTTCCGGCGGGGCGGTAGCTGCACAACGCACCGGTGCGCACCGACGCCCGTAGGTGCGCGCCGAGCTCGGGGTGGACCGCCTCGATCCGCCGCAGTACGTCGCGGATCCGCGTCGTGAACTCCGTGCGGGCCCGCTCCCCCGGGCTCCCCGCGCGGCGTGCGCGCCCATCGATGCCGTAGGCGGCGGCGAGCTGCGCGGTCAGCCCCTCCCGTTCCAGGGCGATGCGCCCTGGCTGCCGGGAATCCAGCGCAGCCCCATCAGTAGCGCGGCACAGCAGAGCGGAACGTTGACCAGGAAGATCCATCGCCAGTCGAGTGCCGCGGTCAGCAGGCCCCCGAGGAGCGGACCCAGCAGCGCGCCCGCCGACGCGACCGTGCCCCACAGGCCGAGCGCACGCCCGCGCTCGTCGGCGATGAACAGCCGGCGTATGAGTGTGAATGCCTGGGGGTGCCATCGCAGCCGCCGCCAGCCCTTGGACAACCCGGAACAGGACGAGCCAGCCAACCGACGGTGCCAGACCACACAGCGCCGACGCCACTGCGAAACTCCCGATCCCGGCCAGGAACACCAGTTTGGGGTCGTAGCGATCGCCGAGCCGCCCGGCGACGAGCAACGGAACCGAGAACGCCAACAAATACCCGTCGGTTTCAGCGACGGTTGCCCTGTACTGGTCGAATACCCTACACGGGGTTTGACCTGGGCTTTCACGACCTGGATGATCGGCGATCGTGCTCGTGTCGCTGCTGTACCGGATGCTGGTCACCGTGGTGTCCTGGCTGGCTCTGCTGGCCCGGTCCTCGGCATCAAAGGATGCGGAGATACTCGCGCTGCGTCACGAGAACGCAGTCCTACGTCGGACCAATCCGACACGACGCCTGACCTGGTCGGATCGGGCCGTGCTCGCAGCACTCGCCCGGATCCTGCCCATGGTCCTGCGGGCGCGCCGTATCGTCACGCCGGCCACCCTGCTGCGGTGGCACCGCCGGCTGGTCACAGCGAAGTGGCGCCAACCCAAACCTCCGGGGCGTCCGCCCATCCCGCCCGAGCTGCCGAAGCTGATCCTGCGCCTGGCCCGCGAGAACCGACGCTGGGGCGTGGTACGCATCCAGGGCGAGCTGCGCCGGCTCGGCCACCGCGTGGCCGCCTCCACGATCCGCCGACACCTGCGCGCCCACCGCATCCCGCCACCAGAAAACGGCCGTGACGACTCGTGGCGCACCTTCCTGCGCACCCACGCCAGCACGGCGTTGGCCACAGACTTCTTCCACGTCGACTGCGCCGTGATCCTCCGCCGGCTCTACGTCGCGTTCGTGATCGAACCCGGGTCACGCCGGGTGCACCTGCTCGGCGTCACTCAGCACCCCACCGCCGAGTGGCCATCCAGCTGGCCCGGGAACTGGTCGACGACCTCGAACAGACGGGGCGCCGGTTCACCCACCTGATCCGCGACCGCGACTCGAAGTTCACCGCCGCGTTCGACGCCGTGTTCACCTCGGCCGGGATCGCCACCCTCACATGCGCGCCACAGGCTTCGCGGATGAACGCCTACGCCGAACGGTTCATCCGCACCGTCCGGGCCGAGTGCACCGACCGGATGCTCATCCTCGGCGAAGCGCACCTGCGCCGCGTACTCCACCAGTACGTGGAGCACTACAACACCGGCCGCTCGCACCAAGGCCACGGCATGCGACTGCGCGCCCCCGACGACGAGCCGAACCTGCTGCCCTTCCCCACCCCGGCCGACCGCATCAGGCGCCGAACCGTGCTGGCAGGGCTGATCAACCAATACCAGCAGGCCGCATGAACCGCAGGTCGACCCGGTTGGCGGGATTCTCGACCACTACAGGCGCCACAACGGCGCCGTCCCGGCGCCGTTCAACCCATCCGCCAGCCACACCCGCCCACGCCGGACGACCCCGCTGGTCCCCCATCAACAATCCGCACGAGCCCGACCCGGGAGGTAGACGATCATGTGCTCGCAATTTGCTCCCAACGTAACGGGCACAAACCGAAAGGCTCGTTACCGGACTTCCGGTAACGAGCCTCTGACCTGCAGTTTTACTGGTGGGCGATACTGGGTTTGAACCAGTGACCTCTTCCGTGTCAAGGAAGCGCGCTCCCACTGCGCCAATCGCCCTTGCTAAGCCCCCACATTACGCGGATGGCTTTGAGGTGGGAACGGGATTTGAACCCGTGTACACGGCTTTGCAGGCCGTTGCCTCGCCTCTCGGCCACCCCACCGTGGTGACTACCCGAGCGGACGACGGGATTCGAACCCGCGACCCTCACCTTGGCAAGGTGATGCGCTACCAGCTGCGCTACGTCCGCACCGCCATCTCGTACCTGGCGACGGATGGAAACTTTAGCCGACCGCCATCCCCCATGCCAAACCGGTATCCCGATTCGGTGCGTCGAGGGGGTGCTAGCTGGGGTTTTGCGACGTGGCGGGCGACGGGGCCGGTGACAGGGCTGCGCATGATCGCAGCCCGCTGTACCGCTGGCTGAGCTTTGTGGCCTGTGAACCGGACAGCAGGACGGGCTGGCCGGTGTCGGAGACGACGGCGGGGAGGAACTCGGTCCGGGTCACGGTGCGGGCTCGGACGGTCAGGCGCAGGACGCCCGTCTCTGTGCTCTTCGACGTGCCGTACCACAGGAAGTTTCCCATCCCGTACGCCACGAACGCGCCGCCCAGCCAGCCGGAGCCCTGCAGGGTGTGTGCGTGCGCGCCGATGATGATGTCGGCGCCGGCCTTCGCGAGCTGGGCGGCGAAGGTCTTCTGCTCCGCCGTGGCGCAGCTGTTGGCCTCCTCGCCCCAGTGGTTGAAGACGATCACGAGGTCGGACTGGGCGCGGGCCGCGGTGACGGCCGCCGTGGCGCGCTTCGTGTCGAATGCCATGGCTATGCCGGGCTTGTCCGGGCCGGGCGCCCACGTGGAGGCGAGCTCGTGGACCTGGCTGAAGCCGAGCAGGGCGATTCGGACGCCTTTGATCGTGGTGTACCACGGCGCGTACGCGTCGTCGGCGTTGCGCCCGGCGCCGACGTAGGGGTAGGCGGCCGCGTGCAGGGCGTCGAGGGTGTCCAGCAGGCCCACGCGGCCGTAGTCGAGGGCGTGGTTGTTCGCGATCGTCACCGCGTCGATGCCGGCGGCCTTGAGGGCGTCGATCGCCTTCGGCTCGGTGCGGAAGTGGTACGTCTTCGGCTCGGGCGTGCCGCGCGACGTGATCGCGGTCTCGAGGTTGACGACGGTGAGGTCGGCGTCGGACAGCGTGGCGGCGATCGGGCCGAACGCCGTCGCCGGGTTCTTCAGCAGCGCCGCGGTGCGTTCCATGAAATGCACGTCGCCGGCGAAGACCAGCCGGAGGTCCACCGGGGCGGCGGGAGCCGGGGAAGGCGGTGAGGCCGACCCTGGGTCCGTCGCGGCCGGTGCCGGGGTGGCGGGCGTGGCGGGGGTGCCGCTGCACCCCGCGAGGAGCAGCGCGAGCGCGAGCACACGCACCTTCACCGGCGTCACGCTAACGGGTGAGGGCCCCCTCCCGACAGACCCACCGCTCAATGCGCTAGAGTGTTTTCTCAGTGCGGACGTAGCGCAGCTGGTAGCGCATCACCTTGCCAAGGTGAGGGTCGCGGGTTCGAATCCCGTCGTCCGCTCTTTTGATGGCCATTTTCGCAGTTGTACTGCGGGAATCGCTAAAGCTGCTCCACATGGATGTCGAGCTGCTCCGATCCGGTCTCCTCGACCCGATACCCCAGTGCACGCAAGGCTTCCGTGAGCTTTGCCGCATTGCGCGGACGGGCCCCCGACGCGAGCAGTGCGCGCACGATCCGCCCCTTGGTCGCCTTGTTGAAGTGGCTGACCACTTTCCCGCCGTGCAGCACCCGCACGGTCACGCCGTTGCGCGGGACCCACATCCCGGCGTAGGCCGACGAGCGCAGGTCGAGCACCAGCTCGTCCCCGGCGAGCTCGTCGAGCGCCCCGTCGAGCGCCTTGCGCCAGTGCCCCGCCAGAGGCCCGGTGGAAGGCAGGCGGACCCCGATCGAGCAGCGGTACGCCGGGATGCGGTCCCCGATGCCCACAACGCCCCAAAGCCCCGAGAAGATCAGCAGCTGCTTGCCGGCCCGCCGCTTGGCCGCGGCGTCGAGCGTGGCGAGGTCGAGGGCGTCGTAGAGCACGCCCGTGTAGAGCTTGCCCGCCGGTACCGCCGGCGCCGTCTCCAGCCGCGCGTTGCGGTCGATCTCCCCGGCCAGCCCGGGCGTGAGCCCCAGCGTGCTGAGCGCCGCCTCCGGATCGGCGCTGAGCTTCACCAGATCGTCGAGCACGGCGCGCCGGGCATCACGCAACTCGGGCAGCGTGAGCCGCTCGAGCTCGACGGCATTCCCACGCTTGGGCGCGTCGGCCTTACCTTCGGACGGCGGTAGCAGGATGAGCACCGCCAGACGCTACCGCGCCCGCAGGTCAGCCGACTGTGAAGGTCCCGATGGCGGTCTCACCAGCCAACTGATGTTTGACGGATCCGTCCCACCACACACTTGATCGCCTAGGTACACCTCGTAGAGTGCCGCCTCATGGGTTGGTACGGAACACTCCTGCTCGCCAGGCCCGGCAACGGAAATCTTCCGACGTACCCGGGGGTTCGACAGGCGTTCGGGTCACGGTTCTGTGTTCCGGACCCGATGTGGGGCAACTCGGTAGGGCTGTACGACCTGGGCGACGGCTGGCAACGGGTCGGTGTGCACCCGTTCAACAGAGAGCGGCTGCGGTTGGCGGCAGGCGTCCAGGAGTTGGCCGCCGCAACCGCGGCTCCGGTGCTGGCGGGATGGGTCTCCGAGAGCGCGTGTGCCCACCTGGAAGCCCGCACCCCCGCAGGTGTGGTCGTGTCCATGCACCTACCCAACACCGACGAACGCTGTGGATACGTCCACCTGGACGGCCAGCCGGGACGGGTGGAACCACGCCACGCCGTCGAAGCCTTCGAGGCATGGGCCCACGAGGCCGGGCGGACCCCTGCGACCGACACCATATCGGCCGTCGTCCACGGCGCCTGGAATGAGAGACCGTGCAGGGAGAACGCGGTGCTGGCACTGTTCGCGGCGCTCGGTTTCCCGCCCGGACAGGAGATCCTGCCCGTCATCGACCCACATGACCCAGCGTTCGGAGACTACGACCTCTGGACCAACTTCGCCGACAACAGAGCCGCCACCCTCATCCGCGCGCCGGAGAAAGGCTGGGTGCTGGGTCCCGAGTATGACCTGACCCCGATGGACCGGGACTATCTGCGCTTCGAAGACCTCGTGCGGGGCTCGGTCTACGGCGGCGGGCTCAGCCGCGACGAACTGATCGCCGAGTACGAACAACTGACGGGGCGATGGCCGGACCCGCAATCGAGCCTTCACCGGGGAAACTGACGCGGCCTGCAGAAGCCCAGCTTCACCCCACTGGCGCACCAGCTGCAGGACGCGCTGCACGGACTGTGGTCGGCCGACGGCAAACACCTCGGCTACGCACCGGCACATGCCAGATCGCTACCGCCGACGCCGACGGCGGCAACGCCCGCAATCCTGTTCCAACCCAACGGCGACGTCCTGGGACGCACCACGAACCAGCTGACCCTGCTCAACCTGTGGCAGAGCATGATCAGGTTTGCCACGTCCAGTTGAGGCCGAGCAGTCCGCGGATCCTGTCGCCCAGGTCGTTGACACCGTCGTTGGCGAGTTCCAGCGAGGTGCCGTCCGGCATTTCCAGTTGGTTGCTGCTGCAGCCGGAGAGCGTGAGTCGAAGTCGAGCGGTGACGATCCCGGTGGGTCCGGTGAAGATCACCTCCATCGTGCCGCCGAAGTCGGCCGGACAATTGATGACCCCCTCCCGAACCGCAGCAATCGGCACGCGGTTGACCAGCGCCACCACCTGGTCCACCCGGCTACGATCCGTGACCGTCGCCGGGCCGAAGGTACGGGCCGGTACGGCTTGGTCACCGAGACCTGGGCTCTTTGTGTGCAGGGTGACCGTGATTGTCGTGGTGGCGGTCGGGACCAGGGCCGTTGGCGGCCGGATCGGCAGCCAGGTCGCATAGGCATCCACGCGGACGAGGATTGGTTGCCGCGTCGTGTCGACCTGCACGATGAGCTGCCGTCCGACCAGGACCCCGGGCCGATCGAGCCAGCTGTACATGCGGTTGAACGATCCTGGCCCGGAGCCCCATCCGTCGGCGGTGGCCCCGGCCGGCAGGTAGGCGTCCAGACCCGCCTGCAGCGTCTCGGGGACCGTCTGCACGGTCCACCAGCGGGTTGCCACGCTCGTGTGCGGACGATCTCCCGCCGGGACCATACGACCTTTCATCTCCTGCGACCCGGGCGGCGGCGTGCTCAGACGCAGGGCCGGGCCTGGCACCACGAACGCGTCGGCTCGCTGGGCGGCGTCGGCGTCCGCGGCGGCCCGGTTCGCCGTCGTGCCAGACGTCTCGGTCACATTGGGTGCGACGGTGGCCGGCGTATCGCGTACCACAACGCCCATGCCACCGACGAGTACGAGCACAACCAACCCGCTCAGCACACTCACGCGGCGGGCGCGCCGCCGTGCGACATCGGCCCGGACGCGGTCGAACAGGCTCGGGCCGACGGGCGGCTCCGGCGCAAGAGCGTCCAATGCGGCGTGCAGGTTCGTGGTGACGTCAGCAGGATTCATCGCGGACCCCCGGAAATCGCAGCGGGCGCGAGCGCGACCCGCAGCTTGGCCAGCGCCTTGGCCGACTGGCTCTTGACCGTGCCGACCGAACAACCCATCGCGGCGGCGACCTGCACCTCGGACAGGTCGTTGAAGTACCGCAGTACGACAACCGCACGCTGGCGGCGACCGAGCGCCGACAACGCGCGGGCGACCGCATCACGCAAGTCCACCGACGCGAACTCATCCGCGCCACTGGGCGAGTCGGGCAACGTGCCAGTTGCGTACTCTCCGCGCCAACGCCGCCGACGCGCGCTCAAGTAGACGTTGACCAGCACGCGGCGCATGTACGCATCGGGATCACCAGCCTCGACGACCCGAGTCCACCGCGGCCACACACGCACCAGCGCGGCCTGCACCAGATCCTCGGCCGCGTGCCAGTCGCCGGTCATCAACCACGCCGCCCGCAGAAGGCCGCGCTGCCGTGCCGCGACATAGTCACGAAACCCGTCCGGCTCAGCCACAGCCCATCCCCCAACCTCGCGTCTGCCGAATACACCACTCGGCCAGCCGCGACGGTTGCCCGCCATGAACTCCGGCGTCGTGCGACGACGCTGGGGCGTCAACGGCCTTCGTCGTCCCTCAGCAGCCGGCGCTGCAGGTCGGTGAGCGGGGTGTCCCGGGCCACGGAGTGCGTTCCGTCGGACAGGAGCACCTGGTGCAGCCGGTCCAGGTCGGTGCGGACCGCCGCCCACGGCAGTTCCGCGTCGTACTCGGTGAGCCGGATCAGCAGCAGCGCGAGCCAACTGGTCAGGGGGAAGCCGCCGTCCCGGCCGGGCACGCCGGTCGACGGCCGCGAGCCGGCCACCAGATCGGCGAGGTCCCGGGCCGTCTCCTCGGCCGCCGCATAGCCCCTGGCGACGTCGGCGAGGTCGAGGCCCGGATCGGTGACGTGCAACAGGTGCTCCGTCATGCCGGCGGGCTCGTCGAACTTCACGACGAGCCGCCGCTCGCCCGCCTTCTGCTCCGGCAAGGTCCGCAACTCCAGCCGGTCCACGCCGAAGCGATCGTTCGCCCGGCGGGGCTCGTCGCCGAGGCCGGCGGCCACGCCCGGCGAGCCGGCACGGATGCGGGCGAGCCGGCCGAACTCCTCTTGCGCCACGAACGCCGCCGCCTGCACCCGATACGTCGATGGCCTGGTGCCGGCCGGCCACGTCCACAGCCGCAGCGGCACGCCGCAGTCGGTGACCGCCATCGCGAAGCGTTGCCCGGCCGCGCCGGGGGGTGGTGCCGGGTCGGCGATCGTCGACAGGCACACCATCGCTCGGATGAGGCCGCGCAGCGGCTCGAGCACGGCCGCCTCGATCGCGATGCGGAAATCCGGATCGGTCAGCAGCCGCCGCGCTTCGCCCAGCGACTCGCCGGAGAGCCGGGACACGCGAGGAATGGCTACGTCGCGGCTCGCCCACTCGGCGATCCCGGCCGCGGACCGCGGCCGCATCGCGCGGTGCGCGACGGTGGCGAAGACGGCCCGTTCGACATCCGCCGGCGCGTGGAACGGGGCGCCGCGCAGCAGCTGGTCGAGCTTGAGGAAACCCCACTGTACGTCGAGGATGCGTGCCGTTCCGGCCGACCGCGAGTCGACCACGGCGGACGGGCCACCGGCCGCCCGGGCCGATGTGCTACCGGCCGAGCCACCAGACGAGAAGCCCGACCACAAGGACTGCAAGGACGACAGCACCTGCTGCGGCCCCAGGCCGGCTGACGGCTGCTGTGCGGGCACTTTTCCGGCCCCGCGGGAACGTCACCTGCTCCTTCAGCTCGGAGCTGACCGCTCGCCAGGGGCGTAGCTGGGCAAGGTCGTCGACGCCGACCGTGTCGGTGTGCAGCGCGATCACGCGGTCGCGGGGAAACGCCGCCAGATCGCCGGGGCTCAGTGCCGCCAACGCCCCGGCGACCGCGGCCATTGCGCCCGCCGGGAGGCCGATGCTGGCGTCGACCGGCGCGCCGCTCAACGCGGGCAGGGATGCGGGCACCGGCCAGCGACCGGCGTCGAAGTCGATCGCCGGGGTGCCGTCGGTCCAGCGCACCGGCAGCGCGGCGCCCAACTCGCCGGCGAACGCGGCGACGGCGGCGCTCACGAGCGGGCCGTGGTCGGCACCCGGCGGCGCGACACCGAGCAGCGTCGCCCTGATCGGCCGGTTCTGGTAGTCGCCCTGATCGGGGGCTCCCGGCACCTCGAGCCGGCTCGCCACGAGGACGTACCCGCCGTCGGCGACGCGGGCGAGGACGATCGAGGGCATACGCGGCGACGTCAGCCGCAGCAGCTGCCCTCCGGCCAGTTCCATGTACATGACGGACACCGGCGCGGCCGGGTCACCGGCCGGATCGAGCGGGAACCAGGCATAGTCCTGGTTCGGGCGCACGCCCGCCGTCTGCAGGTACCAGGCCGGCTTCACGGCAGCTCCAGGTACGGGTGGCGGACCAGAACCTCGAATCCGTCGTGTTCCTTGCACTCGACGCCGAACTGGCGCAGGCCCTGGGTGAACGGCAGGTCGGCGTTGTTCCACCAGGTCACGAACCACTCCCCGAACGTCTTCGGGCGGTGGCTGTAGGCGTTGACCACGAACCGCAGCATCCAGCGCAGCGGCTGATCGGTGTCGCGGGGTGCGTAGCTCCCGCCGATCTGGGACAGCCGGAAGACCTCCCGCACGCCGTCGGCGCGCGTCTCGAAGCGGGAGAACCGCATCGAACCGATCGTCTGCACCGGGGTCAGCACCGAGCCGGCCTTCGCCCCGTCGAGTCCGGCGGGGAGGCTGGAGATGTAGGAGATCAGGCTGGCGTACCGCTTCTTCACCTGGTCGCCGAGCTCGCGCGCCCCGGCGGCCGTGGCCACGTACTTCTCGCACTTGAGCGGCACGAACACCACCAGCCGCCGGCCCTGCGCGGCGAGCGCGTCCCGGACGAACTCCATGACCAGCTCCGGCTGGTTGACCTCGTCGTTGTACCGGCCGTCCCGCTCCATCAGCGCCGGGCTGTCGATGGCGACGAAGAGCACGGCGCTGCGGCTCACGGCGGCGTCGAGCAGGTCGCGCATCGGGCCGGTCTCGGCGAGCAGGCTTCCAGGGCTGTCGGTGAACCGCAGCGTCAGCTGCGGCGGCCGCTTGCCGCGGCTGCCGAGACCGAAGAGGTACTCGCGCACGTCCGCGTTGCCTTCGATGCCCTTCTGCCGCTGCACGCCCTGGGCGAACTGGCGCAGCTCCTGCCGGTACCCCTGCAGGGTCGTCCGCGTCGCGTGGTCACTGGTGGACAGCTCCAGCGCGGTCGCGCCGACCACGTCCTGGAACTGGTCGTAGAGCGAGACCAGCAGCGAGGTCTTGCCCGCGCCCCGGGGGCCCAGCATGGTCACGTCCATGACCCGGCCCAGCTTCTCGTCCCTGGTGAACATGGCTCACACCGCCGTCTCGGCGACCGCGGCCACCGCGGCCACCGCCTGGTTCCAGTGGTTGAACAGCGCGGTGTTGGCGGCGAGCGCCTCGAACTCGTCGGCCCACACCTCCGAGCGCAGCGACTCGTAGAGGGCCCGCCACTCGTCCTGGGCGCCCTCCGAGCGCAGCACCCGGTCGCGGAACTCCTCCGCCACCGCGAACACCGCCTCGTACGGCTCGTGCGCCATCCGTTCCAGCTCGTACTCGATGTCGGACAGGGTCTCGGCGATGAGCTCCTCCAGGATGTACTGGATGTCCCCCGGCCCCGCGTCGGTCCTGAACTGGATGGTGTCCGGGGCGAAGTTGCGCAGCGAGCGGCGCACCCGGTGCTGGATGAAGCCCCGGTAGTTGAGGGTGAAGTCGGCGACGAAGCGCAGGCCGTAGGACAGCTCGCCGGAGGCCGCCGGCACCTGCTCGGCCAGCATCTCCAGGAACTCGCGGCCCTCCTGCGGGCCGAGGGTGCCGAGCCGGCCGGCGTCGCGCAGCACCTCGGCGACGGCCCGGTGCATCGCGTCGACCCTGGCCTTCAGGGCGACGTCGAGGGCGAGGAACTGCCGCGACACCCGCGCCCTCGTCTCGTCGACGAGCTCGGCGAGCGCGGCGCTGTAGGAGCCGGCCTCGTCGCGGCGGTCGTCGATCTCCCCGATCGTGGGCGCGACGATCTCCTCCCGGGCCACCTGGACCGCCTGCCGGATCTGCTCCATGAGCTCCTCGTCGGTCGCGGTCGCGTCCTCCTGGAACTCCCGCACGAGCCGCTCCAGCGACCGGGCCAGGGCGCGGTGCGCGACGTTGAACAGGTCGAGGAACCGGGGGAACCAGGCGCCCTGCGGCGCGGCCCGCGCGCTCAGCGCACGGGCATCGGTGACCAGCCGCTGCGCCTCAGCCAGCAGCACCTCCAGTTCCTGCCGGCGCCGCTGCAGCAGGCTGCCGTCGAGCTCGTCGACGACGGACACCGCGTGGTCCACGACCCGGTCGAACGCGGCGGCCACCTCGGTCGCATCGGTGCAGTTGGCCGCGATGATGTCCACGACGCGCATCGGCGAGCGGCGGACCATGCCGGGAAACTGCTCCACCATCGCGGCGTTGTCGCCGTCCTCGCTGCGCACCACGTTGAGCAGCAGGAACGACCAGCGGTCCAGCGCCAGCTCGGGCAGTGCGTTGCGGGCGATGTCGTAAAGGTCGATGTCGGTGTCGTGGACGTCGTCGCGGAACGGGTCGGGCCGCCGTACGAACAGGACGATGTCGACCTCGCCGTCGATCGCCTGGCGCAGCAGGTGCTCGTCGCGCAGGTTGGTGTCGCCCAGGCCCGGCAGGTCGACGACGGCCAGCTTGCCCAGGTCGTCCGCCCCGAACGGGGCGGTGATCCGGACCCGGCGCACCGCGCGGAAGTCGTGGATCGCGTGCCCCTGGCCGTCGTGCTGCGCGACGAAACGGATGATCTCCGCGGGCTTGATGGGCTGGACCCGGACGTGGCCGTCCAGGTGTCCCCGGTACGCGTGCAGGTGCTCACGGTAGTTGCGCAGGTGCTCGTGGGCGGAGACGGCCCGGGTGCCGCTGCCCTCCGGCAGCTCGGGGAACTCATCGTCCCGGAACGCGTTCAGCGAGGCCGGCGGCGATCCGAGCCCCAGAGCCGCGTAGTACGGCCGGACCAGGTCCTCCAGGAACGAGGCCTCGTCGTGGAACTCGACCTCCGCCGACGTCGACCCGGCGCCGTGCCGGATCAGGCTCGGTACGCCGGTCATGAACCCGCCCCGGGCGGCCGGGATCTCCTGGCTGGTGAGGCCGGTCAGCGTCTGCAGGAACCGGCTCTTGCCCTGCCCGCTGCGGCCGACCGCGCCGATGGTCAGGGTGGGCCGGCGGAAGCGGGCGTCGGTGCGGCCCACGTCCCGGCGCACCGCGGCCACGCCGCGGCGCAGGTCGGCGATGCCGGCGGCCACCAGGTCCAGCTCGGCGCGGGCGTCGTCGTCGACCTTCGCGGTCAGCGCGACCCGCGCCGTTTCGAGCCGGACGAGTGCCTGGTCCAGCCCAGCGGCGACGTGTTCGACGGCGGCAAGCTCCTGAGCCCGTTCCTCCCGCCGGCGCAGGATCCGCTCGATCCCCTCAGCACGACTCACCCCGTCGTCTCCCTTGACTCGCGTCGAGCAGTCCCGGCCGTGGAGCACCCGATGCTACCGAGGATCCGCAACGCGCTACGACGGCCGGTCGGATGATCCATTCCGCCAAGGGCTGGTGTCGGGGCCCAGTAGGCGGGTCTTCGCCGCGTCGTACTCGGACTGGGTGAGTGCGCCCGAGCGGTGCAGCTCGGCCAGCCTGGACAGCTGGTCGACCAGGTTGTCCTGCCTCGGCTCGGGCGCCAGCGCTTCGAGGACGGCCAGGCGGGTCGGGTCCGCCGGGTCGTACTCGACCGTGAACCGGTCGCCCGGGCGCGGCGGGGCCAGGCGCGACACGAGCTTCGTCGCCACCGCCTCGAACGCCGCCGAACCGTCGGCCGGCTCGACCCGCAGTCGCAGCCTCGCCAGCGGGTCGTCGTTCAGCGTGGCGCCGGTGTCGGAGACCGACAGCACGGTGCCCACCGCCGGTTGGCCGGGCCCCGCCAGGGTGTGCTGCGTTCCCGCGAAAACGGTGTGCATCAGCTTCGCGCCGACCTGCCGCGTCATGCGTTGGGTGTACGCGACCAGCGCGACGACGCCGAGCCCGACGACCAGGAAGATCGCCCCTAAAAGCCAGCCGAGTTCGTTGCCCGCCACGGCGGCCGCGACGGCGCCCGCGACGAGTGCGGTGACGAGCGCGCCCGCCACCCGCAGGCCGCCGCCGGCGGCGATGGCGATCGAGGCCACCATAAGGCCGCCGATGAAGGCGGCCATGACGACGCCGATCGAGGGTTGGCAGCTTCCGGCCGCCTCGCAAGCGCCGAGGTTGAGGATGCCGTCCATGCCGAATCCGACCGCGACCGAGGCGACGAAACCGATCGCGGTGGCGATAACCACACGGGCCTTCACGTGCCACAGGTTAGAGATCGGCCGGCGGCGCGAGCCGGGTGCGACGCAGTTCCGACAGAGGGTGGGTGCGCAGCGCCGACCGGGCGATTCGTAGTAGGGTGGCCACCCCTGGTGACGCCGATGTTGAGGGCCTTGTGGAGTTCGGGATTCTCGGACCGCTCGCGGTGTCGGACGGCGGTCGTGCGGTGGTGGTCAGCGGGCTGCGTGCGCAGCGGGCGCTGGCCGGGCTCATCGTGCATGCCGGGCAGGTTGTCAGCATTGAGACGCTTGTCGATTATGTCTGGGACGAGCCGCCGCCCACCGCGCGGCAGCAGATTCATACCGTGGTGTACCGGCTGCGGCGGCAGCTCGGCGAAGCGTTGTACACCGACGTCGCCGGGTACCGGCTCGACCTGAAGGCGGCCAGGCTCGACGCCGCCGAGTTCGCCGTGGCGGTACAGCGGGGGCGTGGGCTCATCGCCGCGGACGATCTCGCCGGAGGGGCGCGAGAGCTGCGGCGGGCGCTGGAGATGTGGCGCGGCAGGGCGTTCGAAGGGGTGCCCGGGGAGCGGATCGGGACGCACGCCACGCGGCTCGAGGAGGAGCGGCTCGCGGCGTTCGAGGAGTGCGCGGAGGCGGAGCTCGAGCTCAAGCAGCACCGCACGCTCATCCCCCAGCTGCAGGCGCTCGCGGCCGAGCAGCCGCTGCGGGAAGGGCTGGCCACGCTGCTGGTGACGGCGCTGGCCAGGGACGGGCGGCAGGCCGACGCGATCCGGCACTACCACGCGGTGGTCGGCACGCTGCGCGACGAGCTCGGCGTGGAGCCCGGGCACCGGCTCCAGGCGGCGTACCTGGCCACGCTGCGCGACACCGACCGGCCGGTGCGGACGCCGACGAGACAACTGCCGCGGGCGCCTCGGCGGCTGGTCGGGCGCGAGGACGAGCTGCGGCGCCTGGTCAACCTCGACAGCGACCGGCGCGTCGTGGTCGTGGACGGGATGGCGGGCGTCGGGAAGACGGCGCTCGTGCTGACCGCGGCGCACGCGCTGGCCGAGGACTTCGCGGACCTGCAGCTGCACATCGACCTGCAAGGGCACAGCGACAAGGCGCCCGTCGAGCCGCACGAGGCACTCGGGGTACTGCTGCGGCGTCTCGGACTGCGCCCGCCCGACGACCCGGACGAGCGGGGCGAGCTGTGGCGCGAGCATCTGCTCGGGCGCCGCGGCGTGATCGTGCTCGACAACGCCGGCGGTGCGGCGCAGGTCGAGCCGCTCCTGCCGCACGGCAGCCCGAGCGTGGTGCTCGTGACCAGTCGCACGCGGCTGGCACCGATCGACGGGGCCGTCGGGCTCTCGCTGGAGCCCCTCGCCGCGGCGGCGGGGGTGGCGCTGCTGCGGGAGACCACCGACGAGCGCGTCGACGCCGATCCGGCCGCGGCGTCGGCGGTCGTGGGGATGTGCGGCGGGCTGCCGCTGGCGATCCGGCTCGTCGGGCACCGGCTGCACCACCGGCCGCGCTGGACGGTGGGGATGCTCTCGCACGAGCTGGCCTCGGCCGAGCTCACGCCGATCGACGTCAGCGCCGAGAAGCTGAGCGTCGCGGCGGCGTTCGACGTGTCGTACCGGCAGCTCGACGAGCCGGACCGGCGGCTGTTCCGCCGGCTCGGGCTGCACCCGCCCGGTGCGTTCGCGGCGGAGCCGGCCGCGGCGCTGGCCGGGATGGGGGCCGGCGAGGCGCGGCGGCGGCTGGAGGACCTGGTCGAGGTGAACCTGGTCCAGGCCGACGCGCCGGGGCGCTACCGGCTGCACGACCTGCTGCGCGCGTACGCGGGCTCGCTGGTCGACGACGACGAGCGCGGGCCGGCGATCGAGCGGATGATCGAGTACTACCGGGCCGCGCTGGAGGCCGCCGGGCAGCACCTCGAGATCATGCGCGGCGCGAGCAAGGCGACGATGCGGGCGGCCGAGAGCGCGCTCTGGGTCGGCGAGCACTGGTCGGTCATCGTCGCGCTGACCGAGCTCGCCGCGCAGCTGGGCGCGCACCGGCAGGCACTGGCGCTCGCGCGGCTCGCCGGGCCGTCGGCGCGGGTCTTCGGCTTCAACTCCGACGCGCTGCGCCTCGTCGAGCTGGTGCGCCCGGCCGTCGTCGCGCTGGGCGACGACCCGCTGGCCGCGATGGCCAGCCGGCAGGCGGCCGGGAACTTCCTGCAAGCCGGGCGGTACGCGGACTGCCGGGCCGCGCTGGAGAGCGCCGAGGGCATCTACCGCCGGCTCGGCGACGAGCGGCGGGTCCGCGAGATGCAGGTGCACATGGTGACGCTGCTGTGGCACGAGGGCCGGCCCGCCGAGGCGCTCGAGCTTGGCCGGCGGGTCGCCGCCGCCGCGGAGGCCGCCGGGGAGGAGCGCTGCCGGCAGGGCGCGCTGTCCGAGGCGGCCGCGGCGGCGTACCAGCTCGGCCGGTACGAGCTGGCCCGTGACCTGCTCGAGCGCGTCGCGACCCGGATCGACTCGCGCGCCACGATCAGCATCACGCTCGCCCTCGGCTGGCTCGGCAAGGTCCGGCTCGCCCTCGGCGACCCGGGGCCGGCCGGGGCGCTGCTGATCTGGGCGATCCGGCTCAAGCTGCAGCACGGCAACCTCGGCGGCGCCGCCGAGGCCCTGGCCGACTACGGCCGGGCCGTGGCCGCGGGCGGCGACGCCGAGGCGGGGCTGCGGTACGTGCGGGCCGCGGCCGAGCAGGCCCACCGCCTCGGCGACGCGTACTTCGGCGCGATCATCGACAACGACCTGGGCGAGATGCTGACGTCGCTCGGCCGCGGCGCCGAGGCGGTCGAGCACCACGAGCGCGTGCTGCGCCGCGGCGAGGCCCGCCCTTACGAGCGGGCCCGGGCCCAGGCCGGGATCGAGGCCGCCACGAACGGCACTACTCAGGGCGCCGACGACGTCACTTTCGGATGACAGGCCGCAAGGCAGTGCAGCGCCAATCGACGACACCGCGTGTCGCATAACGCGCCGAAGCGTTCGAACACCGGTACAGTCGCGCCCGATGAATCTTGTGCCTCTCGCGCCCCGCCTGCGCCGCGCCGCCCACCGAGAGTTCGGCTGGGAAGAGCTCCGCCCCGGACAGTTGCCGCCGATGCGCGCCCTGCTCAAGAAGCGCGACGCCCTCGTGGTGTTACCCACCGGGGGCGGCAAGTCCGCCATCTACCAGGTCCCGGCCACGCTGCTGTCCGGGCCGACCATCGTCATCTCGCCGCTGCTGGCGCTCCAGCAGGACCAGATCGCCGGGCTCAACCGCCGCCGAGAGGGCCAGGCGGTGCGGATCAGCTCCGCGGAGACGCCCAACCAGCAGCGCAAGGCGCTCGAGGCGCTGACCGCCGGCACCGCCCGCTTCCTGTTCATCACGCCGGAGCAGCTGGGCAACCCGGAGCGCCTCGCCGAGGTGCGGGCGCTGCGCCCGGCGCTGGTGGCCGTCGACGAGGCGCACTGCGTCTCGGCCTGGGGGTACGACTTCCGCCCCGACTACCTGCAGCTCGGGCACCTCATCCGGGAGCTCGGCCGCCCGCCGGTCGTGGCGCTGACCGCCACCGCGTCGCCGCCGGTGCGCGCCGACATCACCGCCGCGCTCGGGCTGCGCGACCCGTTCACGCTCGTCGCCGGGCTGGACCGGGCCAACCTGGAGCTCGCCGCGGTGCACTGCACCAGCGACGACCAGCGCTTCTCGCGCCTGGTGAACCAGATCCAGAAAGAGCAGAAACCCGGCATCGTGTACGCCCCGACGCGCGCGATCGCCGAGCAGTACGCGGAGCGCCTCGCCGAGCGCGGCATCGAAGCCGTCGCCTTCCACGCCGGGCTGGCCACGGGCGAGCGCAACCGCCGCTACGAGGACTTCATGGCCGACAAGACGCCGGTCATGGTCGCCACGAGCGCGTTCGGCATGGGCGTGGACAAGCCCAACATCCGCTGGGTACACCACGTGGCCCTGCCCGACTCCCCGGACAGCTACCTGCAGGAGATCGGCCGCGCGGGCCGCGACGGCGCGCCGGCCCGCACGATCCTGTTCTTCCGCCCCGAGGACGTGGCCCTGCAGCGCTTCTTCGCCGCCGGCGCGCCCGACGGCAAGGAGCTGACCCAGCTGGCCGCGGCGCTGCGCGAGGGCCCGACGTCGCGCACCGGCCTCGCCACCCGCAGCGGCCTGCCGGCCCGGAAGATCACGTCGCTGCTGAGCCTGCTGGAGCAGGTCGGCGCGGTCGAGGTCGGCGCCGGCAACAAGCTCAGCGCCGGCCGCTACGCACCGGCGCCGGCCGAGGCCGCCCGGCTCGCGCTGGCGCAGTTCGAGCGGCACCAGACGCTGCGCCGGTCGCGGATCGACATGATGCGCCAGTACGCCGAGAGCGCCAACTGCCGCGGCAACGCGCTGCTGGCCTACTTCGGCGAGCAGGCCGAGCGCGCCTGCGGCCACTGCGACAACTGCGCCAACGGCACCGTCGTGGTGGACCCGGTGGTGCCGCGCCTGAAGTGGTACCAGCGGCTGTTCGGCTCCCGCAAGGCCCGGCCGAGCGACGCGGCGGCGGTCCCGGCGACGCGGATCAAGGCCGATCCGGAGCGCCCCTTCCCGGTCTCCAGCGAGGTGCGGCACAACGCCTGGGGCACCGGCACCGTCATGGCCTACGAGCAGGACCGCGTCGTGATCCTCTTCGAGGAGGTCGGCTACAAGACGCTGTCGGTGCCGATCGTGCAGAAGTCGAAGCTGCTGGAGCCGGTGTAGCCCATGCCGACGGTGCTCGACCGCCGCTCGCTCAACCGGGCGACGCTCGCGCGGCAGCTGCTGCTGCGGCGGGCGGACCTGGGCGTGCCCGAGGCGGTCGAGCACCTCGCCGGCCTGCAGGCGCAGACGCCGCACAGTTGGTATACCGGCCTGTGGACCCGCCTTTCCGGCTTCCGCCCCGAGCACGCCAGCGACCTGCTCGCCGACGGCCGGCTCGTGCGGGCCGCGACGATGCGCTCGACGATCCACCTCATGACGGCCCGCGACGCGGTGGCGGTCCGGCCCCTCGTCGGCATCGTCGGCGAGCGGATGTGGGCCACGAACTTCGGCCGGCGCCTCGGGCTGTCCCTCGACGGCGTCGCCGAACTCGTCGCCGAGGGCCGGCGCATCCTGGAGGCCGAGCCGCTCACCTTCGCCGAGCTCGGCAAGCGGCTCGGCGAGCGCTGGCCCGGCCGGGACCAGGCGGCCATGGCGCAGGCGGTGCGCGTCTTCGAGACGCTGATCCAGGTGCCGCCGCGCGGGCTGTGGGGCCGCAGCGGACGGGCGCTGCACACCACGGCCGCGGCGTGGCTGCCGGGCGTGACGGGCACCGTTGAGCCGATGCCGGTGGCGACGCTCGTCCGGCGGTACCTCGCCGCGTTCGGCCCGGCGACCGTGCGCGACGTGCAGACATGGTCGGGGCTGACCCGGCTGGCCGAGGTGCTCGACGAGCTGCGACCCGAGCTGGCGGTGTTCGCCGACGAGCAGGGCCGGGAGCTCTTCGACCTGCCGGACGCGCCGCGACCCGGCCCGGACGTGACCGCTCCACCGCGGCTGCTCTACGACTTCGACAACCTGCTGCTGAGCCACGCCGACCGGTCGCGGGTCATCACGCCGGAGTACCTCGCGCAGCCCTTCGACCCCAACGGCCCCATGCCCTCGGTGATCCTCGCCGACGGGTTCACGGCCGGCTTCTGGCGCGCAACGGTCACCAAGCGCCGGGCCACGCTGTGGGTCGCTCACCTGGGCCGCCCGGTCGACGTGCAGGACGAGGCGGCCGCGCTGCTGGCGTTCCTCGCGCCCGGCGCCGAGCACGAGATCCGCGACGCGGGCGCCGGTTGGCAGGCGCTGCTCGATGCCTCGGCATAGAGTCGGCTCATGACGCAGGTGCCTGCCGACCTCAAGGAAGCCAACCGCAAGCTCATCGCCGAGTTCCGCGACGCGGGCCGGCGGCTTTCGGGCCGCCCGCTGCTGCTGCTCACCACGAAGGGACGGCGCAGCGGCGAGCCCTACACGACGCCGATGATGTACGTCCGGCTCGACGACCGGCTGCTCGTCATCGCCTCCGCGGCGGGCGCGCCGAAGCACCCGGACTGGTATCGCAACCTGGAGGCCGAGCCGGCGGTCACCGTGGAGGTCGACGGCGAGGAGTACGCGGCCGCCGCCAGCCCCACGACCGGCGCCGACCGCGACGCGCTCTTCGGCCGGATCGTGGAGCAGTACGCGTTCTTCGCCGAGCACCAGGCCGGCATCGAGCGCACCATCCCCGTCGTGGAGCTGCTCAGGCGGGGCTGATCACGCGCTCCGGCTCCACGAAGTCCCGCTGCGAGCCCTCCTGCGGGCCCCACCAGGCGTCGGAGTGGTACTGCTCGGGCAGCTCGTCCGACCACGGGTCCAGCCCGAGGCGGTCCATCTCGTCGAACCAGGCGTCCCGGCGCGACTGCGGCAGCCGGGTGCCGCACCACGGGCAGTGGCCGATGACGACCATCGAGGACCCGCCGTCGCGCACCGGCAGCCCGTACTCGTCGAACTTCGCGGTGTAGACGACCACCACGTCCGGGTCGTCCCAGGGGTCCTCGTAGGCGACGCCGGACAGGTCCAGTTGCGCGCGCATGCCGTCGCAGCAGTGTCGTTGCACCGCAGGAGTATGCACCGCCACCGTCCGGCGACGAAAAATGGCTGATCAGCTGTCGTCTCGGGGATAGTTCGCGCGAGTGCGACCCGGCTACGCTCCCCGCCATCAGCTCGAAACAACGCGTCGACAGGCCGGTGGCACGTTTCCGGGATTTCCCGCCAGGGACCCCCGCATACGGTGATCAGCGTCAGGCCGGGCACCACATAGACCCATCACCGTAACGCCACCGAGAGGACCCTCATGAGCGAGTACGAGACCGGCGACGCCGGCGACAGCGGCGTGGACTACGGCCACTACGAGGCCGGCCAGGAGAGCGGCGAGCTCGACCAGCTCCACCAGGCCCACGGCTCCGAGGCCGACGCCCAGTCGCAGTTCGGCGTGTACGAGCAGGACCACCACGCGGCGGAGTCGACGGACTTCTCGCAGGGCCACCACGTCGAGTTCGACCAGGCCCCGGCCGTGCACTACGAGTCGGACGACTACACCAACTACAGCCACGACGCGACCGAGGACGACCACGTCTTCGCCGCCGAGGGCTCCGAGAGCTCGCACCAGGCCGAGTTCGGTGAGCTCGACGCGCTCGAGCAGCGGTTCGACGCCGCGTTCGCGCAGGGCACCGAGCTGCACACCGACGGCGGCGCGGCCGAGCTCGGCCCGGCCACCAACTAGTTCCAGCGCACGGCAAAGTCCCGGTCGGCACCGCCGGCCGGGACTTTCCATGTCCTCAGGACATGAAGTACTCAGGACATGAGGGTGTTGAGCTCGCCGAAGTCGTAGGCGTCGGCCAGGGTCGTGTAGGTGCCGGCCGTGTACGCCTCGCGGGCGGCGCGGCGGGCCAGGGCGTAGGCGGCCTCGGCGACCCACGAGCCGAGGCTCACCCTGGCCACGCCCAGCGCCGCGAGCTCGGCCACCGGCGGCGTGCCGTCCTGCGCCAGCACGTTCAGCGGGGCCCGGATCGCCTTGGCCAGGGCCGCGATCGTGTCGGCGTCGGCGACGCCGGGCACGAAGATGCCGGTCGCGCCGGCCGCGAGGTACGCCTCCGCGCGCGCCACCGTCTCCGCGGGCGCGCCGCGGAAGTACGTGTCGACGCGCGCGTTGATGTAGAGCTCCACGCCGGCGTCGTCGGCCGCGCCGCGCGCCGCCGCGATGCGCTCCTGCTGCGCGGCGACGGCCCGCAGGCCCGCCGTGGCGCCCCGCTCGGTGTCCTCGAGGTTGATGCCGACCGCGCCGGCCTCCAGCACGCCGCGGATCGTCGTGGCGACCTCGGCCGGCGTCTCGCCGAAGCCGGACTCGATGTCGGCGGTGACCGGCAGCTCGGCCGGCACGGCGCGCACGATGCGCGCGAGGTGCTCCAGCGCCGCGTCGCGGGTCAGCGCGTCGCCGTCCGGGGCGCCGAGCGTCCACGCGACCCCGGCCGAGGTCGTCGCGATCGCCGGCGCGCCCGCCGCGGCGACGACGCGCGCCGAGGCGGCGTCCCATGCGTTGACGAGGACGAGGGGTGCGGATGCGGAGTGCAGGGCCCGGAATCGGGCGGCGCGGGTCGTCATGCAACCCATTCTTTCGGGCCCGAAGCCCCGCTCCCCAGGGTTTTACCCAGGACTAAATTATACCGGTGGTATCGATTGGCCTGTCCGCGAACGCGGTCGCCCGGATCCGCTTCGCGATCTCACCCCTGTGGGAGACGGTCGCCAGCCTGCGGGTGCTGCGCGACCCCGGCGCGCACGCGATCCACCTGCCGTGGGCGGCCCGGGTGCGCTCCAGCGGGTTCGCCGACCTGCTGGCGCTGGTGCCGCCGTGGCCCGGATACATCCCCGACTTCCTCACCCCGCTGCCGCCCGGCCCGTTCGCGGACCTCGACGACGAGCTCGCGCTGCTGGCCGCCACGCCGCCGCGGCTGGCGGCCGGCGCCGACCCCGAACGGATCGCCGACCGGCTGCGGGAGTACTTCGCGGCGGTGATCGAGCCGGACTGGCCGCGCATCCGGGCGCTGCTGGAGGCCGAGGTCTTCGCGCGGGCCCGCCGGCTGGCCGCGGACGGCGTCGGCGGGCTGCTCAACGACCTGCACGCCCAGGTCACCTTCGCCGACGGCACCCTGTCGGTGCTGCAGCGCTGGTGCACCTCCCCCGACGTGCCCGACGGCGGCGACCTGGTGCTCATTCCCTCGGTGTTCGTGTGGCCGTCGGTGCTGACGGTGTTCGGGCCGGCGGCGCAGCTGGCGTACCCGCCCCGCGGCGTCGGCGCCCTGTGGGAGTCACCGCCGGCCGCGCCGGAGGCCCTCGGCGCGCTCGTCGGGCGGGCCCGGGCCCGGCTGCTCAACGAGCTCGCCGCCCCGGCCTCGACGACGACCCTCGCGGAGCGGACCGGGCTCACCGCCGGCGGCGTGTCGCAGCACCTCGCCGTCCTGCGCGCCGCCGGCCTGGTCCGCACCCACCGCGCCGGGCGCTCGGTGCTCAACGTGCGCACCGAGACGGCCGAGGCCCTGCTGAGCGCCGGCGTTTACGGCGGCGGCTGAGGGGTAGCCGCCGGTGTCATGGCCAACGGCAACCTCATCCTCGTCGCCACCGCAGGCGACGTCGGCGGCACCGTCCTGGAGATGCTGCGCGCCCGGAACATTCGCGCGCGGGGGCTGGTACACCGCGAAGGCCCGCACGCCGACGCGCTGCGCCGGCTCGGCGTCGAGGTGGTCGTCGGCGACCTGACCCGGCCGGAGAGCGTCGACGCCGCGCTCGAGGGCGTCGACCGGATGCTCTTCGCGATGCCGGTCTCCCCCGACCACCTGCTGGCGGCCACCGTGGTCGCGACGGTGGCGAAGGCGCGGGGCGGGCTCGGCGCGCTGGTCGGGCTGTCGCAGATGACCGTGTCGCAGATGACCGCGACCAGCACCACGGAGTCGGACCAGCAGCGGCTGCACTGGCTCGCCGAGCAGGTCTTCAACTGGTCGGGGCTGCCCGTGGTACACCTACGCCCGACCGCTTTCCTCGACAATCCGCTGTTCACGTCGATCGCGGCCCGCTCGATCCGCCGCGACGGCACGATCGAGCTGCCGTTCGGCGCGGGGCGCACCTCGCCGATCGCCGTGGTCGACGTCGCCCGGGTGGCCGCGGCGGTGCTGCGCGAGCCGGCGCCGCACATCGGGCACGTCTACGAGCTGACCGGCCCGCGCACGGTCGACATGCCCGAGCTCGCCGGCGAGTACTCCCGCGCGCTGGACCGGCCGATCACCTACGTGGACGTGCCGCTGGAGCAGTGGCGCGCCGGGGCGCTCGCCGCCGCGGGGCTCCCGCCGCACACGGAGCAGCACGTGTACACCATGGCGCGCCTGCATCGCGAGAACCGCTACGACCGAGCCTCCGACGACGTGAAGCGCGTGACCGGCGAGCCCGCCGAGACGATCGAGGCGTTCGTGCGGGCCCGCCGGGATCTCTACCTAGGCTGAGACCTCTTCGTTCGCAAGGTCGGTCGAGCGGCTCAACGGCTCCCAGCCGTCCAGCTCGGCTCGGATCCAGGCCTGGTGCGCCCGGATCGCGTCGACGGCGTCGGAGCCCAGGGCCAGGCGCAGCGGCGCGTCGGGCGTGTCCAGCAGCGTCAGGATCGCCCGCGCCGCCTTCGCCGGGTCGCCGGGCTGTGTGCCGTCCATGTCCTCGACGGCGGCGCGGGTCGCGGCGGTCGTCTCCGCGTACGCCGGCAGCGCCGGCGAGCGGTGCAGCCGCGCGCCGCCGAAGGCCGTGCGGAACGCGCCCGGCTCGACGATGTGCACCCGGATGCCCAGCGGCCCCACCTCCGCGTGCAGCGCCTCGGAGAGGCCCTCGAGGGCGAACTTCGCCGCGCAGTACGCCCCGAAGCCCGGCATGCTCAGCTGCCCGCCCATCGACGAGATCTGCACGATCGCGCCGCCGCCCTGCTCGCGCATGTGCGGCAGCACCGCCTGGGTCAGCGAGACGGCGCCGAAGAACATCACGTCCATGAGCGAGCGCAGGTGGGCCGGCTCGATCTCCTCGACGGCGCCGACCGAGCCGTGCCCGGCGTTGTTGACGAGCACGTCGATGCGCCCGAAGCGCTCCACCGTCGCCGCGACCGCGGCCGCGATCGAGGCCTCGTCGGTGACGTCCAGGCGGGTGCGGTCCGGAAACTCCGCGAGCGCCGCCGGGTCCCGGGCGGTGGTCATGACGCGGTCGCCGGCGGCGAGCGCGGCGCGGGCGAGCTCCGCCCCGAATCCGGAGGAGCACCCCGTGATCAGCCAGTTCCTCATGGCTCAAGCCTCGGGCGCGGACCCGCTCCGCCGCCAACACCGGCGGGTGGGAGCCGTTACAGTCGGAGCCTGTGAGCCTCCCCGAGCTTCGGCAGCTGCGGTACTTCGTGGCCGTCGCCGAGCACCTGAGCTTCACGACCGCGGCCCGGGAGCTGCACCTCGCCCAGCAGTCGCTGTCGCAGCAGATCGCCCGGCTGGAGCGCACGGTCGGCGCGCGGCTGCTCGACCGCGACACGCGCGGGACCCGGCTCACCGAGCCCGGCCGGCTCTTCCTGGCCGAGGCCCGCGACGTGCTGGCCCGGGCCGAGCGCGCGGTGACGACGGCCCGCCGCGCCGAGGCCGGCGAGGTGGGCCGGCTGCGCCTGGCGTTCCTGTCCTCGACCGCCAACTACATGCTGCCGCTGGTGGTGCGCGCCTGCCGCGCCGAGCTGCCGGACGTGACGGTCACGACCGCCGACCTGGCGATCGAGCCGCTGGTGACCGGGCTGCGCGACGGTGCGTACGACCTCGCGTTCACCCGTCCCCCGCTGGTCGACGACCTCACCACCCGCACCCTGGCGCGCGAGCCGGTCTGCGCGGTCCTGCCGGCCGGGCACCGGCTCGCCGGGCGATCCGAGGTGGCGCTGTCGGACCTCGCCGCAGAGCCGTGGGTGCTGACTCCGCGCGCGTCGTGGCCGCCCTGGCACGACAAGTACGACCGCGACTTCGCCGCGGCGGGCTTCGCGCCGGACGTGGTCGAGCGGGCTGCCACGGTACCGAACCTGCTCGGTCTCGTGGCGGCGGGCGTCGGCGTGACCCGGCTGGCCGCGTCGGCGCGGACGCTGCGCGACACCGGCGTGGTGTTCGTGCCGATCGCCGGTGACACGGCCGCGACGGTGGCGGCGTGGCGCAACCCGCACCCGGCGGCCGAGCGGCTCGTGGCGATCCTGGCCCGGCGGGCCGCCGAGGAGGACCTCACCGCCGCGGGCTGACCTCACTGCGGGCGCGCCGGGCCGAACGCATTCGGGCCTTCCGGACGGTGTCCTTCCGCCCTCGCGCAAGCCACAATGCACTGCGTGACCTTGCCTGTCCCCTACAGCGGCGCCCCGGCGTACAACGGACCCGACGTGCAGATCGGGGACGTCCGCGTGGACGGCGTGGCGATCTACACGCCCGTCGGCGTGTGGCCGATCCAGGGCAGCCGGTGGCTGGTGATCTCCCAGCCGATCCCGATCACGACCACCGCCGGCTGGGGTATCGCCATGGCCGTCATCAGCGCCATCTTCGCTGTCGTGCTGGCCCCGTTCACTTGCGGCCTGAGCCTGTTCCTACTGTTCGGCCTGCTGTTCCTGACCGCGAAGTCGCACTCGATGTCGGGCCCGCTGATCGTGTCGATCCAGTCGGGGCCGTACCACTACATGGCGCAGGAGATCGTGCACTCCCCGCTGCATGCGGCCGAGGCGTTGCAGCGGGTGAACTTCGCGCAGGCCCTCGCGACGCGCTGAGACGCTCAGCCCTCGCCGTAGGAGTCGTAGCCGGCCAGCAGGTGCGCCCGAGTGCCGCTCAGGTGCGGCTCGATGTCGCCGACGCGGGCCAGGGCCAGATTGGCCGGCTCGATCCCGGACGCGCGCAGCAGCAGCCCCGGGACCTCGTCGAGGATCGCCAGCCAGCCCCGCCCGAGGGAATCGCCCAGCGGCTCGTCCGGCCAACGGGAGAACTGCCGCGGCACTCCGTCCACGGCGATGCCGACCCGCTCCGGCGCCGGGCTCGACGCGGTCCGCAGCGCCCGCTCGGCGACCCGGTGGTCGGTGAAGTCGTCGCGGGCCGCGGCGACCGCCACCCGCAGGTCGATGACCAGCGGCATCGGCGGCCCGGCGGTGGTGATCACCTCGACCCAGGCCCGGTCGCCCTCGGCGGCCGCCTCGGGCGCGCCGAACAGCAGCCCGGCGTGCATGAGCCGCTCGTCCTCCCAGCCCCACGCGCCGACGCGGCAGGCTCCGCCCCAGCCGGTCGGGCCGTAGAGCGGTAGAGCGTTGGCGCTCGCGCGGATGCGGTTCGCCTGCTGGTCGATCAGCGCGGTGAACTCGATCCGGTTGAGTCGACCCCCGTATCGCATGCGTCCGATCGTGCCGTATCGACGGCCCCCGCAGGATGCCCCGCATCCCTTACCGCAACCCCCTTCATTTGCAAGTTGCGGTAAGGGGCCATCGCGGCTCGGGGTCTTCACCACGCACCGCACAAATGCGGTCTACGGGCAGTATCAGATCAGACGACTTCCTCGATCTTCGCGGTCGCCACGTCGAAGATGAAGCCGCGGACGTCCGTGCGGTGCGGCAGCCAGGCGCACTCGCGAACGACGCGGATCGAGTTGCGCATGGTGTCGTGCAGATCGGTGAAGCCCGGCACGTCCCACGTCGGCGCGATGCCGGTCTCGGCCGTCAGCGTGGCGCGGAACTCCGTGTCGTCGAGGCCCTCCATGCCGCACTCGGTGTGGTGGATGAGCACGATCTCGCGGGTGCCGAGCTTGTGCTGGCTGAGCGCGAGCGAGCGCAGCACCTCCTCGGTCGGCAGGCCGCCCGCGTTGCGGATCAGGTGCGCGTCGCCGATCTCCAGGCCCAGTGCGCCGAACAGGTCCAGCCGGGAGTCCATGCAGGCGACCACGGCGAGGCGCAGTTTCGGGCGCAGCGGCCGGGGGCCGGGGAAGGTCTCGGCGTAGCGCTCGTTGGCGTGGATGAGATGGTCGATGGCGGACATAAGCGAAGTGAATCAGATCCTTCACCCGAACGGCTGATGTGTTGGTCACACGAGTGCAATCTCACCTGCCCACTAAGGTCTACCGGGTGACTGAGTGGGACGTGGCGATCATCGGCGGCGGGCCGGCCGGGCTTTCGGCGGCCTACTCCTCGGCGCGCCGGGGCGCGAGGACGCTGGTCCTGGAGAAGGCCGTGCACCCGCGGTACAAGACATGCGGTGGCGGTTTGATCGGCTTCACGCTGAGCGCGGTGGCGGACCGGATCACCGTCCCGGCCGACGACCACGTCACCCGCGCCGAGTTCACCAACGACGGCCGCTCGCCCTTCGCCCGCACCGCGCGCCGCTCCCCGCTGCTGGCCATGGTCCGCCGCCCCGCCTTCGACGACGCCCTGCGCCTGGCGGCCGAGAAGGCCGGTGCCACGGTCCGCCAGTCCACCGCCGTCCGCTCGCTGGAGCAGACCGCTGCCGGTGTCAGCATCCGCCTGGGTGACGGCGGGGTCGTGTCGGCCCGCTCGGTGATCGGCGCCGACGGCTCGTCCGGGATCACGGCCCGCCACGTCGGCGTCGAGTACGGCCAGGTCGACCTCGGCCTGGAGGTGGAGCTGCCGGTCGACGCCGCGCTCGCCGCCCGGTGGCGCGGCCGGCTGCTCATCGACTGGGGACCGCTGCCCGGCTCGTACGCGTGGGTGTTCCCGAAGGGCGACCTGCTCACCGTCGGCGTCATCGCGGCGCGGGGCGACGGCGAGCGCACGAAGGCGTACCTGCGCGCGTTCGTGGACCGGCTGGGCCTCTCGGGGATCGAGCCGGTGCACGACTCGGGGCATCTGACGCGGTGCCGTACCGACACGTCGCCGTTGCGAAAGGAGAACGTCATCGTCGCCGGGGACGCCGCCGGCCTGCTCGAGCCGTGGACCCGCGAGGGCATCAGCTTCGCGGTCCGCTCCGGCGCCCTGGCCGGCGCCGCGGCCGCGGACGGCGACCTTGCCCGCTACGAGCGCGAGGTCGAGGCCGCCCTCGCCCCGTCCATGCGCGCCGGCCGCCGCCTGCTCGCGACGTTCAGCCGCCGCCCGGCCCTGTTCCACAACATGCTGCGCACCCCCGTGGGCTGGCGCATGTTCGAGCGCTTCTGCCGCGGCGAGACGTCGTTCGAGACCTCGGTCGAGCGGTTCCCGGTACGGGCGGCGCTGCGCCTGCTCGGCTGATCACTTCACGATGATCCCGAGGGCCGCGGCCAGCGCCGGCCCGAGCTCCATGAGCTGCCGCTCGTCGACGATGGCGCCCTTGAGCGAGTCGGCCCCGTCGGCGACGTCCAGCTCGCGGGCACCCCGGAAGTCCACCTTCTTGCATTTCACCTGCGACATCCGGGCGTTGCGGATCGTCGTGCCCTCGAACGTGACGTTGGCCAGGTTGGCACCCGCACAGTCGAGCTCGTTGAGCTCGCAGTCCTCGAAGCTCACGTCGACGAGCGTGGCACCGCGCAGGTTGAGCGTGTCGATCTTGCACCGCTGAAACGTGACCCGCCGCATCCGCGACCCGTAGGCCTGCACGCCGGCCAGCGAACTGTCCAACATGGACACATCGAGCAGCTCGGCCTCGACCAGCCGGACGCCGACCCACCGGTTGCGGCTGAGCCAGACGTCGCTGAAGCGCGCCTTCTCCAGCCCGACCTCGCCGAGCGTCACCCCGGTGAGTGCCGACTCGATGAACTTGGCGCTGGTCGCCTCGCCCTTCTCGAGCTCCAGCTGGTCGACGTGGACCTCGGTGTAGTTGCCGTCGTGCTCGAACGCGTCGTCCTCGAACCCCTGCAGGTACTCGGCGTACGGAAGCTCACCCAACGACTGCGCCACACCCATGCCGGCCATCCTACGATCGCGCGGCTCAGCGGCCGAAGTCGTGGATCTGGGTGGTGTGCGTCTCGCGGACGGTGCGCAGGTCCCGGGTGATCGCGGCGGCCATCATGATGATCAGGACGGCGGTGAGCTGGGCGACGGCGCGCCAGTGGCCGAGCGGGATCACGGCCAGCACGCCGACGGCGCCGGCGACCCGGTACCAGGCGCCGGGGACGCCCATGAGCCACAGGAACCAGGCGTGGCCGAGCAGGAACGCCGCCACCCCGGCGCTCAGCACGATCGCGCTGGGCCAGTGCAGCGCCTCCGTGGCGTGGCCGACCGAGAGCTTCACGCCGACGGCGGTGAAGACGATGCCGGCGAGCAGGGCGACGTGGGCGTACCCGTAGGCGAAGACGGCCTTGCGGGCCTTCAACGCGGGTTCGGTGATCGCGTGCAGGGCGTGCTCGGCGCGTGCCTCGTCGCCGGAGAAATAGGTCCAGTACAGGTAGTAGGCGATCGCCAGGCCCAGCACCGCCACGGCAATGGTGCCGGCCTCGAGCTTGACGCCCTCGAAGGCGATGCCGATCGCGACCACCGACTCGCCGATCGCGACGATGACGACCAGCCCGTGCCGCTCCGCGAAGTGGCCGGCGTTGATGGTCCAGGAGCCCATCCGCTGCAGGTACGGCGCGGCGATGATGACCGCGAGCGCCGCCGTCCACAGCCCGGCCCGCCAGCCGTGGTGCAGGAACCCGCCCGTGAGCACCAGCGCGGCGGCGAGCCCGTTGATCGGCGCGAGGTTGGCGATCGCGCGGCCGATCGAGATGTTGTCGTCGGCGTGCAGGAAGAGCGTGCTGTGCACGACGGTGACGATGACGTACCCGACGCCGAACGCCCACCCGTCCCCGCCGAACGCACCGGGGATCGCCAGCGCGATGACCAGGAAGCCGATCATGCCGGTCAGCAGCAGCGTGCGGCGCAGGGTGCTGCTCGGCGCGACGGCGTTGGTGAGCCAGTTGTAGCCGGCGTACATCCACCAGATCAGCCCGAGCATGAGCACGACCTCGCCGGTGTGCAGCCAGTCGACGTGGTGGACGAGCACGGAGGCGAGCTGCGTGACCGTGAAGACGAAGACGAGGTCGAAGAACAGCTCGATGGTGGACACGCGCGGCCCGCGCACCTGCGAAGTCACGCGATCACCTTAGAGGACGGTTTCTCGCCCTTGGCTCACCGACAACTTTTTTTGTCTTGACAGTTTGAGTTGTCGGTCCATAAGCTTTGGGCATGTTCGAAGTGGGAGTCATCGAGGAGCCGGGTGCGGCCGAGGTCGCACTCGATCCGATCCGGGCGCGGCTGCTGGCGCTGCTGGCGGAGCCGCACTCGGCCACCAGCCTCGCGGCGATCGTGGGGTTGCCGCGACAGAAGGTGAACTACCACCTCAAGACGCTCGAAGCGCACGGGCTCGTGGAGCTGGTCGAGGAGCGCCGCAAGGGCAACGTGACCGAGCGGGTGCTGCGGGCGACCGCCGCCTCGTTCGTAATCTCGCCCGCCGCGCTGGCCGCCGTGCAGCCCGACCCGGCGCGCTCGCCCGACCGGCTCTCCGCGCGCTGGCTGCTCGCCCTCGCGGCGCGGCTGGTGAAGGAGACCGGGCAGCTGATCACCGGCGCGGCCAAGGCCGGCAAGCCGGTCGCGACGTTCGCGCTCGACGGCACGGTGCGGTTCGCCTCGGCGGCCGACCGCGCCGCGTTCGCCCAGGAACTGACCGCGGCGGTCACCGAGCTGGTGAGCCGCTACCACGACGAGAACGCGCCCGGCGGACGCGACCACCGGGTCATCGTCGCCATCCATCCGAGCATCAGGAACGCCGAATCCGGCGGTACCGAATCGAAGGGATCCTGAAATGTCCGACACGCACGAGTTCGAGCTGGTCCACGACATCGACCTCGCCGCGACGCCCGAGCAGGTCTGGGCCGCCATCGCCACCGGGCCGGGCATCGACTCCTGGTTCATGGGGCGCAACGAGATCGAGCCGCGGGTCGGCGGGACGACCAGCATGGAGATGCCAGGGTTCACCGCCGAGGGCTCGATCACCGCGTACGAGCCGAACCGGCACTTCGCCCACCGCAGCCCCACCGCCGAGGACGGCTCGTTCATGGCGTTCGAGTACCTGATCGAGGGGCGCGACGGCGGCTCGACCGCGCTGCGGCTGGTGCACAGCGGCATCCTGGCCGGCGACTGGGAGGCGGAGTACGACGCGCTGAAGAAGGGCAACCCGCTCTACCTGCGCTCGCTGGCGCAGTACCTGGAGCACTTCGCCGGCCGCACCGCCGTGCCGGTGACCGCGTTCGGGCCGCAGCAGAGCGACCAGGGCGTGGTGTGGACGGCGATCACCGGCGCGCTCGGCCTGTCCAAGGACGTGGTCGAGGGCGACGCGGCGCGCCTGACGATCGGCGGCAAGGAGGTCACCGGCGTCGTGGACACCGCGCTGGAGCCGAGCTTCCTGGGCGTGCGCACCGACGACGCGCTGCTGCGCTTCGTGGGCCGGGGCGGGTTCATCCTGACCGGCCACCACATCTTCGCCGACGTCGACAAGGCCGCGGAGGAGCAGGCGTGGAGCGCCTGGCTCACCGAGGTCTTCGCCTGAGAGGAACCCTCGCGATGCGCCGCAACCCGTGGGTCGGCCTGGCCGTGCTCGCCCTGCCGACCCTGCTGCTCTCGCTCGACGTGAGCGTGCTCTACCTGGCCCTGCCGAAGCTCAGCGCCGACCTGCACGCGGACGGCACCGAGCAGCTGTGGATCCTCGACATCTACTCGTTCATGCTCGCCGGGTTCCTCGTCACGATGGGCGCGCTCGGCGACCGGATCGGCCGGCGGCGGCTGCTGCTGGTCGGGGCCGCGGCCTTCGGCGTCGCGTCGGTCGCCGCGGCGTACGCCTCCACCCCGGAGATGCTCATCGCGGCCCGCGCCGCACTGGGCATCGCCGGCGCGACCCTCATGCCGTCGACCATGGCGCTGATCCGCAACATGTTCCCCGACCCGAAGCAGATGGGCATGGCGATCGGCGCGTGGTTCAGCTGCTTCATGGGCGGCATGACGCTCGGCCCGCTCGTCGGGGGCCTGCTGCTCGAGCACTTCTGGTGGGGCTCGGCGTTCCTGCTCGGCGTGCCGTTCATGCTGCTGTTGCTGGTCGCCGGCCCGAGGCTGCTGCCGGAGTACAAGCCGGAGCGCCCCGAGCACCGCATCGACCTGCCGAGCGTCGCGCTCTCGCTGGCCGCGATCCTGCCGGTCATCTACGGCCTGAAGGCCCTCGCCCGCGACGGGGCTCATGCCCTGCCGCTGGTCGCCATCGCCGCCGGCTTCGCGTTCGGCATCGTCTTCGTGCGCCGCCAGCGCACCCTGCCCGACCCGCTGCTGGACCTGCGCCTGTTCGCCAGCCGCGTCTTCAGCACGGCCCTGGGCATCATGCTCCTCGGCGGCGTCGTGATGGCCGGCCTGTCCCTGCTCGCGAGCCTCTACCTGCAGAACGTCGCCGGCCTCGCGCCGCTGGCAACCGGCGTGCTGCTCATCCCGCAGAACATCGCGATGATCGCCGGCTCGATGGTGGCGCCGGCCTTGGCCCGCCGCCTCCCGGCCAGCGTCGTCACCGCGCTCGGCCTCGCCGTCTCCGGCGCCGGCCTGACCGTGGTCACGCAGGTCGACCCGCACGGCACCGCACTGCTGGTCGTGGGCCTGGTGCTCGCCTCGGTCGGCATCTCGTTCCCGATGGCCCTCACGATGAACCTCATGATGGCCGCGGCCCCGCCGGAGAAGGCCGGCTCGGCCGCCTCGATCTCGGAGACGAGCGGCGAGTTCGGGATCGCGGTCGGCATCGCGACCCTCGGCAGCCTCGGCACGCTGGTGTACCGCACGGTGCTCGACCTCCCGCCCGGCGCGCCGGCCGCGGCGCGGAACAGCCTGACGGCGGCCATGCAGTACGCCGCGGACGTCCCCGGCCTCCTCGACGCGGCCCGGTCCGCGTTCACGACCGGCCTGAACGCGGTCGGCGTGGTCGGCGCGCTGATCTTCTTCGGCCTGGCGGCGACGGCGGCCCTGACCCTGCGTCAGCGCCCCGAACCGGCCGCCGCCGAGCCGGAAGTTGCGGCGGAAGTCCCCGCCCAGATCGGCTGAGTTCCCCCGCTCCATCTCCCTGAAATCGGATAAGTCCGGCGTCGACGCGCCGGACTTATCCGATATTTCGGGTTTGTGGGCCGGGAAAACCGAGACGGCAGGCTTTGCTCCTCGTTGTATCGTGCGCGCTGTGATCGATGCCGCGCAGCAGAGGGCCGTGGTACGGCGCAGCGGGATGCGTGACGTCGCGCGGGCGGCCGGGGTCTCGATCAGCACCGTCGCCAACGTGCTCAACAACCCGGCCGTGGTCGCCGACGCGACCCGGACCAGGGTCGAGGAGGCGATGGCCGCCGTCGGGTTCGTGCGCAGCGGACCGGCCCGGCAGCTGCGCGGGCTGCCCAGCCGGCTGGTCGGCTCGGTCACGCTCGACCAGGCCAACCCGTTCTACGCCGAGCTCAACCGCGGCATCGAGGACCGCCTCGACGAGGCCGGCTGCCTGGTGCTGGCGTGCTCCACCGACATACAGCCGGACAAGGAGCTGCGCATCCTGCGCCTGCTGGAGGAGCAGTCGCCGCGCGGCATCATCGTGACGCCGACCGGGGAAAACCTCGAACAGTTCGAGGCCATCGCCCGCAGGGGCACTCCGGTGGTACTCCTCGACGCACCGCGCGGCGCCCTCGACCTCTGCGCCGTCGCGGTGGACCACGTCGCCGGCGGGCGGCTCGCGGGCGAGCACCTGCTCGGGCTGGGGCACCGCCACATCGCGTTCGTGTCCGCGACCTGGGACGTCCCGCCGGTGCGCGACCGCCTGGAGGGCCTGCGCCGGGCGCTGGGCGAGGCCGGCGCGCAGATGCCGGTCGAGGTGCGGATGGACCAAGGGGACCTGTATCGCGGTACCGAAGAGGCGGTTCTCGCTCTTCTCGCGCTCGACCCTTCGCCGAGCGCCGTGGTCTGCCTCAACGACGTCGCCGCCCTGGCCCTGGTCCGCGCGCTGGAGCGCCGCGGCCTGCGCGTGCCCGCGGACGTGTCGGTGGTGGGCTACGACGACGTGCCGTTCGCCGCGCACGTGCAGCCGGCGCTGACCACCGTGCGCCGGCCGATCCGCAACCTGGGCCGCATCGCCGCCGAGCTGCTGCTGGCCGAGTCCACGCCGACGCATCACCACGAGGAGCAGGTCTTCCGTCCCAAGCTCGTGTCCCGCGCCACGACGGCCCCGCCGTCGTCCCTCCACTCGGCAGCTAGCGGACGCCGCCCTCGGTGAGCAGGCGCGCGATGGGGAGCGTGGCCGCGCCCAGGGCGACGGCGTCGACGCCCAGGCGGCCGAGCTCGATGCGGGCCTGGCCGAAAGGCTGGCGCAGCGCGTGCCGGCTCGCGGACTCGCGGACCCGGGGCAGCAGGCCGCCGAGGGCCCCGGCGGTCCAGCCGCCGAGCACCACCAGCTCCGGGTTGAACAGGTTGACGAGGTTGGCCACGCCGGCGCCGAGGTAGTCGGCGGTCTCGTCGAGGATCGCCCGCGCCGCCGGCTCGTGAGCGGCCGCGTCCAGCAGCGCGGCGATCTGCGACTCCTCGTCGTTGCCGGGGGCCGGGCGGCCGCACGCCTCGCGATAGCGGGCCAGCACGGCCTCGGCGCCGACGTAGGCCTCCAGGCAGCCGCGCGAGCCGCAGCGGCAGGCCCTCCCGCCGTACACGAGCGTGGTGTGTCCCCACTCCCCCGCGCTGCTGGAAACGCCGCGGTAGGTGGAGCCGTCGGTCACCACGGCGGCGCCGACGCCGGAGCCGACGAGCGCGAACACGGCGTGCCGGCTGCCCCGACCGGCGCCGAACCACATCTCGGCCTGGCCGAGGGTCTTCGCGCCGTTGTCGATGTGCAGCGGCAGGCCGGTGCCCCGTTGCAGGAGCGTCTCCAGTGGTACCGCATCCCAGCCCAGCGTCTGCGCGTGCACGACGGCGCCGTCGGCGCCCTGCTGGACGATCCCGGAGACGCCGACGCCCACGCCGAGCACGGCGGCGGGGTCGAGCCCAGCCGTCACCGCGCGCAGGCCGGCGTGGATGTGCCGCACGACCGTCTCCGGCTCGGAGCCGGACGGGTCGATCGGCTGGTCGACGCTGGCGAGCTGGGTCAGGCCGAGGTCGAACAGCTCGACCCGGACCCGGGTCTCCCCGACGTCGACGCCGGCGACCGCGCCGTAGCCCGGCGCGACCCGCAGCAGGATGCTCGGCCGGCCGCCGTCGGACTCCATGGCGCCCGCCTCGGCGACGAGACCGTCGTCGATGAGGTCGCTCACGACGTTGCTGACCGCGGGCTGGCTCAGGCCGGTGCTGCGCGAGAGGTCCTGGCGGGTGAGCGGGCCGTCCAGGAACAGGCGGGTGAGCAGGGCGGACCGGTTGCGCAGCCGGATACTCCGGTTGGTCGCCCGCTCCACCCGCATCGCGTCACTGTAGTGGCCCGACCCTTGACGCATCAGGGGCGCGGCACTTTAATGACGACATTAATTAAGTCTCGTTAGAATTCCGAGTCTCGTTCGAATCCCGGCCTCGATGGAAAAGGGATGACCGCCAACCCCCTCCTGTCGAGCGCGCGGAGCACGCCGATCGACACCCCACCAGAAGGGCAGGACCGGTGTCGATCCGCCGCGCCATCGCATCTCTCGCCGCCGGGATCCTGCTGACGGGGTCGCTCGTGGCGTGCGGCGACTCGGCGGCGGACGCCAAGACCCTGACGTACTGGGCGAGCAACCAGGGCGAGAGCCTCGAGTTCGACCAGAAGACGCTGCAGCCCGAACTCGACAAGTTCGAGCAGGAGACCGGCATCCACGTCAAGCTCGAGGTGGTGCCCTGGTCGGACCTGCTGGACCGGCTCATGGCCGCGGCCAAGGACAACAACGGCCCGGACGTGGTCAACATCGGCAACACCTGGTCGGCCTCGCTGCAGGCCACCGGCGCGTTCGTCGCCCTCGACGGGCACATGCTCGACAAGGTCGGCGGCCGCGACCGGTTCGTCACCTCGGCCCTCGACGCCGCCGGGGCGCCGGGCACGCCGCGCTCCGCGGTGCCGCTGTACTCGCTGTCCTACGCGCTGTACTACAACAAGCGCATGTTCGCCGAGGCGGGCATCGCGAGCCCGCCGACGACGTGGGACGAACTGGTGGCGGATGCTAAGAAGCTCACCCGGCCGGCCAAGGGCCAGTGGGGGCTCGCGGTCGAGGGCGCCAACCCGGCCGAGAACGCGCACCACGCCTTCACGTTCAGCCAGCAGTACCGCGGCCAATGGTTCGACGCCAACGGCGACCCGACCTTCGACACCGCCGCCAACGTGGCCGCGATCAAGCGCTACATCGGCCTGATGTCCGACGACCACGTCGTCAACCCGGCCGACGCCGGCTACGCCAAGAACGAGTCGCGGGCCGACTTCGCGGGGCGCAAGGCGGCGATGCTGCTGTGGCAGGCGGCCGGCACGTCGCTGCAGCAGTTGGGCATGAAGCCCGACGAGTACGGCGTAGCGCCCGTGCCGTTCCTCGCCGACCCGATCACCGGGGGCGGCGTCCGGGTCAACAGCATGGTCGCCGGCATCAACATGGCCGTCTACAAGCACACCCGCAACCTTGACGGCGCGCTGGAGTTCGTGGGGTTCATGACCGGCGACAAGGAGCAGATCATCCTGAACAAGGTGTACGGCTCGCTGCCGTCGGTGCGCTCCGCGTACAGCGACGCCGCGTTCCGCACGCCCGAGCAGGACGTGCTGTTCCACGTGCTCAACTCCACGGCGGCGCCGCTGCCGCAGGTGCCGGCCGAAAGCCGGTTCGAGACGCTCGTCGGCGCGGCGATGGCGGAGCTGTTCGCCGACGCAGCCGCCGGCCGGGCGGTCACGGCGGAAAGCATCAAGGCCAAGCTCAGCTCGGCGGAGGGGAAGATGTGACCGCCCCTCGACCCACCAGCTTGCACCACCAACACCCCCAAGAGGAGATCCTTCCCGTGCTGGATCTGTCCGCACTCCCCCCGGGCTTCATCTGGGGCGCCGCCACCGCGGCCTACCAGATCGAGGGCGCCGCCGCCGAAGACGGCCGGAAACCGTCCATCTGGGACACGTTCTCGCACACGCCGGGCGCCGTGGACAACGGCGACACCGGCGATGTGGCCTGCGACCACTACCACCGCTGGCCGGAGGACGTGGCGCTGATGCGCAGGCTCAACCTCGACGCGTACCGCTTCTCGATCGCCTGGCCGCGGGTGATTCCCGACGGCGTGGGCGCGGTGAACAAGGCCGGCCTCGACTTCTACGACCGGCTCGTCGACGCGCTGCTGGCCGAGGGGATCCGCCCGTTCGCCACGCTGTACCACTGGGACCTGCCACAGGCCCTGCAGGACGCCGGCGGCTGGCCCAACCGGGCCACGGCCGAGGCGTTCGCCGACTACGCGACCGTGGTCGCCGCCCGCCTCGGCGACCGCGTCGCGGACTGGAACACCGTCAACGAGCCACTGTGCGTGTCCTGGATCGGCCACCTGGACGGGCGCATGGCGCCGGGTGAGCGGGACCTGACCCGCGCGGTGCACACCTCGCACCACGTGCTGCTCGGGCACGGCCTGGTCAACCAGGCGATCCGGGCCTCGGCGCGGCTGTCGCCCAACGTCGGCATCGTGTTCAACCTCAGCCCGATCGAGCCCGGCTCGTCGCGGCCCGAGGACATGGCCGCCGCGGTGCGCGCCGACGGGCACACCAACCGGTGGTGGCTCGACCCGGTCTTCGGCCGCGGCTACCCGGCCGACATGATCGAGTGCTACGGCGTGGAGCCGCCGGTGCGCGAGGGCGACCTGGAGCTCATCGCCGCCCCAACCGAGTTCCTCGGCATCAACTACTACTTCCGGCAGATCGTCGTGGACGACCCGGAGGGCAAGGCGCCGTTCGCCCGGCAGATCCCGGTGCCCGGTTCGGTCGAGACGGCGATGCCGTGGGAGGTGTACGCCCGCGGCCTGGAGGACGTCCTGGTCTCCGTCGCCGAGACCTACCGCCCGCGCAGCATCCTGGTCACGGAGAACGGCTCGGCGTGGTATGACACCGTCGAGCCCAGCGGCGAGATCCAGGACAAGGAGCGCACCGACTACCTCGAGCAGCACCTGGAGGCGGTACGCAACGCGATCCTGCGTGGGGCGCCCGTCGACGGGTACTTCGCCTGGTCGCTGCTCGACAACTTCGAGTGGGCCTACGGCTACGACAAGCGCTTCGGGCTCATCCGGGTGGACTACGACACGCAACAGCGCACGATCAAGGCCTCCGGGCACCGCTACGCCGACCTCATCACCGCGCACCGGCGCTCCCGCGAATCGGTGATCTAAGGTCATTCGTGGCGCTGCCGGGGTATAGAGGACGGCAGCGCCACGAATCGCGAGCCACTGAGGGGAAAGCCGACATGACGCAGCAGACCGACAGCTGGGACCCGGATCCGAGCGACGAGGGCCAGCTGTCCGCGGAGGACACCCTGTCCGACCGCGGGCTCGACGACTCCCTCGACGAGGGGTACTCGCCGCCGGAGAAGCCGCGTGGCCTCAACGCCTTCGGCGTCACCCAGGCGGAGGCCGAGCGGGGTGAGTCGCTGGACGACCGCCTGAGGCAGGAGGAGCCGGACCCGTCGGCCCGGCCCGACCTCGACGAGTTCGGCTCCACGACGGAGTCCGGCGAGTTCTACGACTCCGACGAGGTCGGCGACCGGCGTGCCGGGCGGCTCGTCGCGCCCGACGAGGGCTACGGCGAGGACGACGAGAAGGACGAGATCGGCTCCGACGTCGGCATCGACGGCGGCGCCGCGTCGGCCGAGGAGGCCGCCATGCACATCGTGGACGACCGCAACCTGTAGCGGCGCTCGACCAGCAGCGCGACGACCGCGACCACGGCGCTCCACAGCACGTACCAGCCGGTCAGCGCGAGCAGTCCGAGCACGCTGACCAGGGCGAAGGCGGCGGTACGGCGGGCCCGTGAGCGGGCCGGCAGGAGCCTGACCGCCGCCGCGGTGCCCAGCACGTACACCACGACGAACGAGCCGGACGTGGCGAGCATGAGCGGCCGGGCGCCCAGCCCGGTCGCCGCCGCCACGGCGAGCGTCACGGCGGCGAGCCCGGCGACGACGACGAGGCTGCGCCGCGGCACCTGGCCGGCCTCGGCGCCCCGGGCGAACCACGGGGGCAGGGAGCCGTCGCGGCCGAGCGCGGCGCCCAGGCGGGCTGCGCCGGCGAAGTACGCGTTCATCGCCCCGGCGGTCAGCAACACCGCGACGACCGCGGTGAGCGCACGCGCGCCCGGGCCGAAGCCGATCGCGAGCAGGTCGGCCAGTGGCGCCTCCGACGGCGTCGGGAGCACGAGCTGGCTGGTGGCGGCGACGGCGAGATACAGCAGCCCGACCACGCCGACCGCGATCCAGGTGGCGCGGGGCACGTCGCGTCGCGGGTTGCGGTAGTCCGCGGCCAGCGAGGTGAGCGCCTCCCAGCCGGCGAACCCCCAGACGAGCACCGCCATGGCCGGCCCGATCGCGAGCCAGCCGTGCGGCGCGAACGGGCGCAGGTTCGCGAGGTCGGCGTGCGGCAGCGCGGTCACGATCGCCGCGAGCAGCAGCGCCACCAGCGCGGCGGCGAGGCCGAGCTGGACCTTGCCGCTCGTCCGCACGCCCCCGAGGTTGGCCGCCGTCACGAGCGCCACCAGCGCGGCGGCGGTCAGCAGCGTCGTGCGGTGCCCGCCGCCGACCGCGGCCGCGACGTACGCGCCGCCGAAGGTGGCCGCCGGCAGCGCGCCGACCGGGACGGCGAGGTAGAAGGTCCAGCCGACGACGGCCGCGGCGCGCGGGCCGAACGCCCGCCCGACGTAGCTGGCCACGCCGCCGGCGTCCGGGTAGCGGGCGCCGAGCGCGGCGAAGGTGAGCGCGAGCGGCGCGGACAGCGCGATGAGCGCGACCCAGGCGATCAGCGCGGCCGGGCCGGCGACCTGCGCGGCGAGCCCCGGCAGCGCGATGACGCCGGTGCCGAGCACGGCGCCGACCGAAAGCGCGGCGCCCTGCTTGACGGTGAGCATGGACGCTACGCTAAAGCCGGACTTGGCCTGCCAGAAGAGCCAATTCATGCGGTACTGTACTGGGCCAAGATGGACCTGCACATCAGTCTCGAGGGCCGGGGCGACCGCACCGACCGGATCTACCGCCAGCTGCGCGACGCGATCCTCGACGGCCGGCTGCGCCCCGGCGAGCGCGTGCCGCCCAGCCGCGAGCTCGCCCGCAGCCTCTCCGTCGCCCGCAACACGGTCGCCGCCGCCTACGACCGGCTCGTCGGCGACGGGTTCCTGCGCGGCCGGGCCGGGGCGGGCACGTTCGTGGCCTACTCGGGCGAGCCGCAGGCCCCGTCGCGGCGGGCGCCGGCCGGCCCGCTGCGCCCGGCGCCGCGCTGGGCCGCGCTGGAGGAGGATCCGCCGCCGACCCCGCCGGCCCGTTACGACCTGCGGATCGGGCACCCCGACGCGTCGCTGTTCCCGATGGCGACCTGGCGGCGGCTCGTCGCGCGCTCGCTGCGGGCCTCGGCCGAGTACCGCGACCCGGCCGGGTACGCGCCGCTGCGGGCCGCCATCGCCCGGCACGCCGGCCTGTCGCGCTCGGTGCGCGCCGCGGCCGACGACGTGGTCGTCACCTCCGGCGCGCAGCAGGCGATCGACCTGGTCGGGCGGGTGCTCGTCGAGCCCGGCGCGCTCGTCGCCGTCGAGGAGCCCGGGTACCGCCCGGTCCGGCGCCTGTTCGCCAGCCACGGCGCGCGGGTGGCCGGGGTGCCGGTCGACGCCGACGGCATCGTCGTCGAGGCGATCCCGGCGGCGGCGCGGCTGGTGTACGTGACGCCGTCGCACCAGCACCCGCTCGGCACCGCGATGTCGCTGGACCGGCGCGCGGCGCTGCTGGCCTGGGCGCAGCGGCACGGCGCGGCGATCGTCGAGGACGACTACGACAGCGAGTTCCGCTTCTCCGACCGGCCGCTGGAGCCGCTGCAGAGCCTCGACCGGGCCGGGCGGGTCATCTACGTCGGCTCCTTCTCGAAGACCCTGCTGCCGTCGCTGCGCCTCGGGTTCCTGGTCGCGCCCGAGGCGCTGCGCCCGGCCCTGCGCGCGGCCCGCCGCATCGCCGACTGGCACGGCGAGCCGTCCGCGCAGGTCGCCCTGGCCGCGTTCATCGACGAGGGGCTGCTGCAGCGGCACCTGCGCACGCTGACGCGGGTCTACGGCGGCCGCCACGAGCTCGTGGTCCGGGCCGTGCGTGGCCCGCTCGCGCCGTGGTTGACGCTCGTGCCCTCCAGCGCCGGACTGCACGTGGCCGCGCGTGCGGCCGTGCCGCTGGACATGGCCGGCCTGGTGCGCCGGGCGCGGGCCGCCGAGCTCGCGCTGGACCCGCTCGACGGCTTCTACGCCGAGCCGCGGCCGGAGCCGGACCCCGGGCTCGCCATCGGCTACGGCGCCGTCGCCTCCGCCGACCTGCCCGAGGCGCTGGACCGTCTGGCCGAGGCGGTCCGCCGGTCCTGTTGACAGCGGCGGCGGCCGCGACCCGCTAGCGTGTGCCTCATGCAGCCGCGCCGGGCCGTCGCCCTTCTCGCGCTCGCGGGGGCCCTGGTCGCGCCCCTGGCCGCCTGCGGGTCGAAGCACCCGAAGGCGGCGTCGAGCACCGCGACCGCGCCGGCTTCCGGCGCACCCGACGCCTCGGCGGTCCCGTCGGCGCCGGCCACGACGCCGCCCGCGGCGCCACCGCCGGCCGGCATCCCCACGATCACCTACACGCAGGCCGCGACCGGGTTCCCCGCCGACCCCGACCAGTCCTCGACGACGCCGCTCGGTGAGGGGCTGCAGGTCGACTCGAAGCTGCCCGTGTACGACGCGCCGGGCGGGCAGGCGCGGGCGTACCTCACCCGCCAGATCAGCGGCGTGGACCTCGTCATGCCGGTGGTCGCGCGCCGCGACGGCTGGGTCGCGGTGCTGCTGCCGTCGATGAACCGCAGCGTCGGCTGGCTGGCGCCGGGCGGCTGGCAGACCCGGCCGCTGCACGACCAGATCGTCGTGCACCGCGGCGCGTTCACGCTCACCTGGCTGCGCGACGGCGTGGCGCAGCAGAAGTGGACCGTGACCGTGGGCGCGCCGACCACCCAGACGCCGCTGGGCCGCACGTTCGTGCTGGGGCGCTCGTCGCTGCCGAGCAAGGTGTACGCCGGGCTGGACGTCATCGCCCTCGGCGCCGTGCCCGACGACAAGGCCGCCGTCGCCGACGGCCTTGCCGACGCGCACACGGGCATCCACGCCTGGTACCGCAACGAGTTCGGCTACCGCAAGTCCAACGGCTGCGTGCGCATGCCCCCGGCGGCCCAGAAGGTGCTACTGGACAACATCCCCTCCGGCACCAGCGTGGTCGTCCTGCCCTGAGTCAGCCGGCGGCGGTCAGCGGCGCACCGGTCTCCAGCAGCGTCTTGAGCCCCGCGATCACCTGCGGCCACCCCTCGCCCAGGCTCGGCAGCACCTCGCTGGTCTCCTCGAACCCGTCGTGGACGACGGTCAGCTTGACGTGATCGCCCTTGGGCTCGATCTCGAAGGTCACCTTCGAGCGCGGCTCCTTGGCCACCCGGGCGCGGTAGTCCTCGTCGATGTCGAAGGCCTTCGACCACGACTCGGTGAACGAGTGCCACGCGTACGACAGGCGCGTGTAGGGATCCGCCTCCAGCACGACCTGCCCCGGGTCGGCGATGTCGGTGCCGTCCTTGACGATGTGCCAGGTCATGACGGCGCCCGGCTGCCATTCGTTGTCCCAGGTGATCCCCCAGTACTGCCGGGTGAACGCCGGGTCGGTCAGCCCGCGCCAGAGCTGCTCGGGCGTGGTGCGGATGAAGGTGGTGTACACGAACTCGGGCCTGCTCATGAGTGACGCCTCCAGTGCCTTCTTGAGGTCGGCGAGCGCGTCGACGCGCCGCCGGTCGTAGCGGCTGATCCACCGCTCGGCGATGTCGCTGATCGGGGCGGCGTTGAGGTAGTGCAGCTTCTCCCGGCCCCGCCACAGCGTGGTCACGAGCCCGGCCTCTTCGAGGATCGCCAGGTGCTTGCTCACGGACTGCCGGGTCATGTCGAGCCCGGCGCACAGCTCGCGCAGGGTCTGCCCGTTGTCCCGGTTGAGGCTGTCCAGCAGCGCGCGCCTGCTGGCGTCGGCCAGCGCCCGGAAGACGTCGTCCATCCCAGCCCCCAACACCAATATGCAGCCTTTCGGTTGCCAATATTAGGCAGCCATTCGGCTGCATGTCAACGCGATCGAGTGCCAGCACGCACCTTCGGCGGCTTTTGCCGGATGTGACGGCTTCAACTCGCTACCCGTCGCTGACCCCCGGATATGTCCGCCACTCCGTGACGGACATATCCGACATATACGATATTTCAGGGCAACTAACGCGGCGGTCAGCGGCTGTGTGAGCGGAAGGCGACCGGGTCGAAGCGGCCGTACAAGCGCGGGTCGAGCCAGTGCGGTGCCTCGCGGCGGAACAGCGGGCCGGCCATCGCGCCCGCGCCGTCCGGGATCGCGCCGGCCAGGTCGCCGTCGAGGTCGTGCAGGTTGGTGCGGTGGACCAGCTCCGGGTCTGCCGGCCAGGCGCCGAAGACGACCAGCGCCGGCACCTCGCGGCGAGCCAACGACTCCAGCGTCAGCGCGGTGTGGTTGAGGGTGCCGAGGCCCGCGCGGGCCACCACGACCGCCGTGGCGTCCAGGGCCTTCGCCAGGTCCAGGACGGTCCAGCCGCCCTCGCCCAGCGGGACCAGCAGGCCGCCAGCGCCCTCGATCAGGGTGACGTCGTGCTCCTCGGCGATCGAACGCGCGGCCAGCTGGGCCATCACGGCCGTCAGGGCGTCCTCGCCGGCGACCCGGGCGGCGGCCAGCGGGGCCAGCGGGTCGGGGAAGCTCGCCAGGGTGCGGGTCATCGCCGGCTCGGCGAGCCGGGCGACCGTGACCGCGTCGGGCTCGTCGCCGTCCGCGGTGCCGGTCTGGGCCGGCTTGAGGACCGCCACCCGCTGGCCGGCGGCCGTCGCCGCGGCGGCAATGGCCGCGGTGACGATGGTCTTGCCGACCCCCGTGTCGGTGCCGGTGACCACGATCGGGCCGGTGATCGGGCCGGGAAGCTCCTCGGAATCGAGGCCGGGCAAGAACGTCACGGGCGTTCCTTCGCAATGATGTCGACGGCCTGGTGGAAGCCGCCGGGCAGGAAGGTCACGGGCGTTCCTTCGCGATGATGTCGACGGCCTGGTCGAAGTCGGCGGCGGGGACGCCCACGCCGATCGTCAGGCGCAGGCGGGAGCGACCGTCCGGAGTGGACGGTGGGCGGAAGCAGCCTACCGCCACGCCCCGTTCGCGGCAGGCGGCCGCCCAGGCGTAGGCCTCGTCCGGGCTCGGCGCGGCCACCGAGATGACGCCGCCGGCCGGCTCCGAGACCTCCAGGCCCTCCGAGCGCAGGCGCTCCACCGCTCGCCGCGCGCGGGCATGCAGCTCGGCCCGCAGGTCGTCGCCGGACTCCAGCAGGCGCAGGGCGGTCAGCGCACCGGCGGCCACGGCCGGCGGGAGAGCCGTGTCGAAGATGAACGTGCGGCCGGTGTCGAGCAGCTCGCGGTGCAGCTGGCGGGGGCCGGCGATCACGCCGCCGGCGGCGCCCAGGGACTTCGACAGGGTGGCGGTGACCACCAGGCCGGGGGCGCCGGACAGGCCGGCGGCCGCCACACCGCCGGCGCCCGACGGGCCGATCACGCCGAGGGCGTGTGCGTCGTCGACCAGCAGCACGGCGCCGTGGGCGCTGGTGACCTCGTACAGCTCCGGCAACGGCGCCAGGTCGCCGTCGACCGAGAAGATGCTCTCCGTGACGACGACCGCGGGGCGGCCGGGGTGACGGGAGAGCTCACGGCGTACGAAATCCGGGTCCTGATGCGGGGCGACCACGGTCTCACAGCGGGCCAGGCGGCAACCGTCGATGAGGGAAGCATGGTTGTGAGCGTCGGAGACGACCAGGGCGCCGGGGCGCGCCAGGGTCCGCACGGCGCCCAGGTTGGCGAGATAGCCCGAGGAGTAGACCAGGGCCCGCTCGAAGCCCAGCAGCCCGGCCAGGCCGGCCTCCAGGTCGCGGTGGGCGGCCGTGGAGCCGCGGACCAGGCGCGAGCCGGTGGCGCCGAGGCCGAAGTCGAGCAGGGCCTGCGCGGCGGCGGCCAGGACCTCGGGGTGGCGGGACAGGCCGAGGTAGTCGTTGCCCGCGAGGTCGACGACCGGGTCGCCGGGGTCGCGCGGGACCAGCTCACGCCGCAGGCCGGCGGCCCGCCGGGTCGCGGCCTCCGCCTCGAGCGCCGACAGCCACTCCACCGTGGGCCTCCCCTTGTCGTTGTAGAACATCTACGATGCCGATTGTGCAATGTGCACAACCTAACCGAGCCCGCAGGGGGTCGGAGAGGCAACCCTAACGATTTGTAAGGTACGAGCATGCTTGATGCTGCCAAAGCCGTCCTGGACACCGGAGTCGGGCTCGACCGGGACGGTGTGCTCGCCGTCCTGACCTGCTCGGACGAGGAGCTGCCCGAGTACCTCGCGATCGCGCACGACGTCCGGATGCGCTGGTGCGGGCCGGAGGTCGAGGTCGAGGGCATCGTGTCGCTCAAGACCGGCGGCTGCCCCGAGGACTGCCACTTCTGCTCGCAGTCCGGGCTGTTCGCCTCGCCGGTGCGCGCGGTGTGGCTCGACATCCCGTCGCTGGTCGAGGCGGCCCGGCAGACCGCGGCGACCGGTGCCACCGAGTTCTGCATCGTCGCGGCGGTGCGCGGGCCCGACGAGCGGCTCATGGCGCAGCTCGCCGACGGCGTCGCCGCGATCCGCGAGGCCGTGGACATCAACATCGCCGCGTCGCTGGGCATGCTGACCCAGGCGCAGGTGGACCGCCTGGCCGAGCTGGGCATCCATCGGTACAACCACAACCTCGAGACCGCCCGCTCCTACTTCCCGCAGGTCGTCAGCACGCACTCGTGGGAGGAGCGCTGGGACACGCTGCGGATGGTCCGGGCGGCCGGCATGGAGGTCTGCTGCGGCGGCATCCTGGGCCTGGGCGAGACCGTCGAGCAGCGCGCCGAGTTCGCGGTCCAGCTGCAGGAGCTCGACCCGCACGAGGTGCCGCTGAACTTCCTCAACCCGCGCCCGGGCACGCCGCTGGCCGAGCAGCCGGTGCTCGACCCGAAGGACGCCCTGCGCGCGGTCGCCGCGTTCCGGCTGGCGCTGCCGCGCACGCTGCTGCGCTACGCGGGCGGGCGCGAGATCACCCTCGGCGACCTCGGCACCCGCGACGGGCTGCTGGGCGGGGTCAACGCCGTGATCGTCGGCAACTACCTCACCACGCTCGGCCGTTCCCCGGCGGAGGACCTGGCGCTGCTCGACGAGCTGAGCATGCCGGTCAAGGCCCTGTCCGCGACGTTGTGAACGCCGCGACCTACTGCGACCGCTGCGGGGAGCCGCTGGACAGCGGCTCCCACGACTCCTGCGCGGTCGCACGGCAGTTGGAGCCGCCGCGGTACTGCACGCACTGCCGCCGCCGCATGAAGGTCCAGGTGCTACCGGGCGGCTGGTCCGCCTCGTGCGTCGAGCACGGGGTGCTCACCCCGTAGGGCCGGCCCATTCCGTCGAGGCCGCCGCGGCGCGGTCCAGCGTGCGGGGGTTGACCCGGGCGATGGACGCGGCGAGGCGGCCGCGGGTCTGCAGTACCGCCGCGGCCTTCTTCGAATGCTGCAGCACCCGCAGGATCCGTGCGCGGCGCAGCCGGCCGTACTCGACCAGCGCCGGCCCCAGCGTCCCGCCCGTGACCCCGCCGACCAGCACCGTCTGCAGCGTGGCCACGTCCTCCAGCGCGAGCGAGGCGCCCTGCGCGAGGTGGTGCGGCATGGCGTGCGCGGCGTCGCCGATGAGCGCATAGCCGCCCGGCCCGCACGGCACCCCGAACGCCTCCGGCAGCGGCGTGAGCTCGCCGATCGGCTCCTGCACCAGGTCGTCGGCCTCGGTGGTGGCCAGCAGCTGCGCGATCGGCGCGTGCCAGCCGGCGAACCAGCGTCGCAGCAGCGCCAGCTGGCCGGCGGCCGGCTCGGGCCGCAGCGCGCCGGGCACGGTGGCGACCCAGTAGATGCCGCCGCGGGTGGAGCCGCCGGCCGAGCCGCGCTCGCCGAGCGATGCGTAGACGAACCGCTGCCCGCCGCCGATCGTCTCGCCGTGGAGCGCGACATCGGCGGGGAGCTCGGGTGCGCGGTACCACGGGATGACCGCCCGCCACGCGGCGAACCCGGCGCTGGCGAAGGTGCTCGCGGCGGCGAGCCGGCGCCGGATCGCGCTGTCCGGCCCGTCCGCGGCCACGACCAGGTCGGCCTCGAACATGACCCGGCCGTCGCCGACCGCCGGGCGGTCGCGGCGCACCCGGGCGGACTGCACCTCGATGCCGCCGCGCACGTCGACCTGGTCGCCGAGGCCGGCGATGAACGCGTCGTGCAGGTCCTCGCGGTGCACCACGACGGGCGGCGACTCGACCTCGGAGACGCCCGGCTGGACCAGCCAGGTGCCGTCGGGCCGGCGGATGCCCGCGGACGGCACCGGCGTGGAGATGCCGTCGAGGCCGCCGGCCAGGCCCAGGGCCCGCAGCGCGCGGATGCCGTTGGGCCACAGGACCAGCGCGGCCCGGCCGGGGCGCAGCCGGTCGTCGCGCTCGAGCAGGGTGACCTTCCAACCGGCTCGGGCCAGCGCGCCGGCGGCGGCGAGACCGCCGACGCCGGCCCCGACCACGACCGCGGTCCGCATCAGCCCTTACCGGCCGCGTCGCTGTTCTCGTGCTCGGGCTGCTGCGCCTCGTCGTCCGCTGTTTCTTCCGCCTCGGCTTCCGCCTCGGGCTTGGCCTCTGCTTCGGGCGTGGCCTCTGCCTCGGGCTTCGCCTCTGCTTCGGGCTTCGCCTCGGCTTCCGCTTCGGGCTCGTCCGGCTCGACGGCGGCCTGCGCCTCCTCGGCGCCGGCCTCCGGCTCGGCCGGAGCGGCGGCCTGCGCGGCCGGGGCGCCCACGAGGTGGATCTGCTCGTTCTCGTCGACCGTGACGAACTCCTGCGGACCGCGCACGCGCAGGAAGTACACCAGCGCGGCGGCGAAGACGATGATCGACGTCCAGTTGTTCAGGCGCATGCCCAGGATGTGCTCGGCGTCGTCGATGCGCAGCAGCTCGACCCAGAAGCGGCCGACGGTGTAGAGCATCACGTAGAGCGCGAAGGCGCGGCCCCGGCCGAACTTGTACCTGCGGTCGAGCAGCCAGACGGCCAGCGCGACGCCGAGGCACCACAGCGACTCGTAGAGGAACGTCGGTTGGAACAGGGTGTCGTACGCCATGGGCTTGCCGTCGGCACCCTCCGCCGCCCGGCCCTTCGCGCTGTCCCACTGGTAGACCTTGAGCCCCCACGGCAGGGTGGTCTCCTTGCCGTACAGCTCATTGTTGAACCAGTTGCCCCAGCGCCCGATCGCCTGGGCCACGGGCAGGCCGACGGCCAGCGCGTCCGCGGTCATCGCGAACGGCAGCCCGCGCCGGCGGCACGCGATGTAGGCACCGAGCGCGCCGGCCGCGATGCCGCCCCAGATGCCGAGGCCGCCCTCCCAGATCTTGAACGCCTTGATCAGCGACCCGTTCTCGCCGAAGTACGCCTCCGGAGAGGTGATCACGTGATACAGCCGGGCGCCGACGATGCCGAACGGCACCGCCCAGATCGCCACGTCGAGAATCACCCAGGGCGGGGCGCCCCGCGCCCGCAGGCGGCGGTCGGCGATGAAGCACGCGGCCACGATGCCCAGCACGATGCAGAGCGCGTAGGCACGCAGAGGAATTCCGATGTCCCAGACGCCACGGGTCGGGCTCGGGATCTCGGCCAGCGGAGAGAGGGCAGCATCCACGGGTGCACACGCTACCGCCGATCCGTCGAAATGCGATGCCCGGGCCATCCCGGTACCCGGTAGAGATCACCATCAGCGAAGGTCTCGCGACGCTGAGCGGCGGTGTCTAAAGTGCGAACATGGACTACTCAACGCTGAGTAACGGCAGCAAGGTGACCTCCGCGGTCGCCGCCGTCATCGAGGACGCGGCCGGCAGGGTGCTGTTGTGCCGCCAGGCCGGCGGGCACCAGCTGTGGGGCCTGCCCGGCGGGAAGATCCGCGCGGAAGAGAGCCCCGTGCACGCGGTCATCCGGGACATCCGCGAGGAGACCGGCATGGAGACCGAGATCGTCGAGCTGATCGGCATGTACCAACTGACCGGCGACGGCTGCGGCGCCGCCACGCCCGACCTGTTCGTCCACGTCTTCCGCGGCCGCCTCGACGGTGGCGGGCCCGCCCTCAACGCCCCCGGTCGCATCAGCCGCCTGTCGTGGCACTCCCCCGACATGCTGCCCGAGCCGCTGACCGCTACGACCCGCACCGCGATCGCCGACGCCGCCGCCGCGCGTACCGGCGTGATCCGCGAACTGCAGCGCGACGCCGAGCCCGAGGTCGTCGAAGCCTGAAAACCGCCCCGGCGATTTTCATGGGCATATCCCATTGGATCGCCGCGACCCTGTCCGCAATGATCAATGCATGGCCCCGCGGTACTACGCGCTCGGCGACTCGATGTCGATCGACGACTACGCGGGCGGCCCCGGCCTGGGCGCCGCCTCCCTGCTTGCCGACGACCTCGGCATCGAGCTGATGCTGCTCGCGCGCGACGGCGCGACGAGCGAGGACGTGCTGAGCCGCCAGCTCGGCCAGGTCGGCGGACGCCCGGCACTGGTCACCGTCACCATGGGCGGCAACGACCTGCTCACGGCCATCGTCGAGTCGCCGGACAAGGTGCCGGCGGCGATCGAGGCGATCGCCGCGAACTACGACGCGACGCTCGTGAGCCTCGCCGCGACCGGCGCGCGGGTGGTGGTCAGCACGGTGTACGACCCGACCGACGGCACCGGCGACCTGTCGTGGGCCGGCCTGCCCGACGTCGAGGGCGGGCTGGGCCTGCTGAAGGTGCTCAACGCGGAGATCCGCGCCGCGGCCGCCCGGCACGGCGCGGCCGTCGCCGACCTGCACGCCGCGTTCCTGGGCCACGGCGCCCAGGCGGGCGACATCACCACTTCGGACCCGCGCCCGGCCAACCGCGAGCTGTGGCTGTGCGGCGCGATCGAGCCCAACGCCTGGGGCGCCGAGGCCATCCGCGACACCTGGCGGGCGGCGCTACGCGCCTAGGGCGGAACACGGTGCCACGACCACGGCCGGCCTCTTCGTAGCGCCTGGTGGCCGGAGCGGGCGACGCCGGCGCGCCGGACGGAGTCAGCAGGGGCGAGGAGGGCCGCCAGGGGCAGCAGTTCAGCGGTGGCGGACGCCCTCGGCGAGTTCCGCGCTCAGCTTCGCCACGGCGGCGACGCCGGCGGACGGGGTCTCCGCCTCGAGCAGGCAGCGCACGAGCGCGCTGCCGACGATCACGCCGTCGGCGAAGGCGCCGACCTCGGCGGCCTGCTCGCCGTTGGACACGCCCAGGCCGACCGCGACCGGGGTGCCGGGTGCGAGCCGGCGCACGCGCTCGACCAGGGCGGGCGCGGCGCTGCTCGTGGTGCTGCGGGCGCCGGTGACGCCCATGACGCTGGTGGCGTACACGAAGCCGCGGCAGGCGGCGGCGGTGCTCGCCACGCGGGCGTCGGTCGAGGACGGCGAGACCAAAAACACCCGGTCGAGGCCGTGCGCGTCGGAGGCGGCCAGCCACGGCTCGGCCTCGTCGGGGATCAGGTCGGGCGTGATCAGGCCCGCGCCGCCGGCCGCGGCCAGGTCGGCCGAGAAGCGCTCGACGCCGTAGCGCTCGACGAGGTTCCAGTAGGTCATGGTGAGGATCGGCGCGCCGGTCGCGGCGGCCGCCTCGACGGCGCGCAGGCCGTCGCGGACCCGGAAGCCGCCCGCGAGCGCGGCCTCGGTGGCGCGCTGGATGACGGGGCCGTCCATGACCGGGTCGGAGTACGGCAGCCCGACCTCGACCACGTCCACGCCGTTGTCGATCATCGCGAGGATCGCGTCGACGGCGACGTCATGATTCGGAAAACCGGCCGGCAGGTAGCCGATGAGCGCGCTACGCCCCTCGGCGCGGGCCTTCTCGAACGCCGTCTGAGCACTCATACGCTGAACCATTCGCGCGCGGTGTCCATGTCCTTGTCGCCGCGGCCCGACAGGCAGATGATCACGGTCGGCTCGCGGCCCAGCTCGGCGGCCAGCCGCGGGATCACCCGCAGGGCGCCGGCGACGGCGTGCGCGCTCTCGATGGCCGGGATGATGCCCTCGGAGCGGCACAGCAGCTTGAAGGCGTCCATCGCCTCGGCGTCGGTGACCGGCTCGTAGGTGGCGCGGCCGGTGTCGTGCAGGTAGGCGTGCTCAGGCCCGACCGCCGGGTAGTCCAGGCCGGCCGAGATCGAGTGCGACTCGATGGTCTGGCCGTCCTCGTCCTGCAGCAGGTAGGTGCGTGCGCCGTGCAGCACGCCGGTCGCGCCGCCGGTGATGCTCGCGGCGTGCCGGCCGGTCTCCACGCCGTCGCCGCCGGCCTCGAAGCCGAACAGGCGCACGCCCTCGTCGGGCACGAACGCGTGGAACGCGCCGATCGCGTTGGAGCCGCCGCCCACGCAGGCCGCGACCGCGTCGGGCAGCCGGCCGGTCTGCTCCTGGATCTGGCGGCGGGCCTCGACGCTGATCCCGCCGACGAAGTCGCGCACCATCGCCGGGAACGGGTGCGGGCCGGCGGCGGTGCCGAGCAGGTAGTGCGTGTTGTCGACGTTGGTCACCCAGTCGCGCAGGGCCTCGTTGATGGCGTCCTTGAGCGTCTTGGAACCGGTCCCGACGGGCACCACGGTGGCGCCGAGCATGCGCATGCGGGCGACGTTGAGCGCCTGGCGGCGGGTGTCCTCCTCGCCCATGTACACGACGCACTCGAGGTCGAGCAGGGCGCAGGCGGTGGCGCTGGCCACGCCGTGCTGGCCCGCGCCCGTCTCGGCGATGACCCTGGTCTTGCCCATCCGCCGGGTCAGCAGCGCCTGGCCGAGGACGTTGCGGACCTTGTGCGCGCCGGTGTGGTTGAGATCTTCACGCTTCAGGAAGATCTGCGCTCCGGTACCGCGGGAGAGCCGCTCGGCCCGATACAGCGGGCTCGGCGTGTTGGCGTAGTCGCGCAGCAGCCGGCCGAACTCGGCCTGGAATGCCTCGTCGGCCTGGGCGTGGCGGTAGGCGGCGTCGAGCTGGTCGAGCGCGGCGATGAGCGCCTCGGGGACGAAGCGCCCGCCGTAGATGCCGAAGTGCCCGGCCGGGTCGGGCAGCAGGCCAGCGGCCGAGAGATACGCCCTCACCGGGCCGCCCGCGGCGTCGCCGGGTGGCTGCCGGCCGTGACGAGCTCGGCCACCGCGTCCCGCGGGCTCTTCTGCGTGACCAGGCCCTCGCCGACCAGCACGGCGTCGGCGCCCGCCGACGCGTAGCGGATCAGGTCGTGCGGCCCGCGCACACCCGACTCGGCGATCTTGACGACCTCGGCCGGCAGGCCGGGCGCGATCCGCTCGAACACGGTGCGGTCGACCTCGAGCGTGCGCAGGTTGCGGGCGTTGATCCCGATGACCCGGGCGCCGGCCTCCAGTGCGCGGTCGGTCTCCTCCTCGTCGTGCACCTCGACCAGCGCCGTCATGCCGAGGCTCTCGATGCGGTCGAGCAGCCCGGTCAGCGTGTTCTGGTCCAGCGCGGCGACGATGAGCAGCACCAGGTCGGCGCCGTAGGCCCGGGCCTCATGCACCTGATAGGAGGACACGACGAAGTCCTTGCGCAGCATCGGCACGTCGATCGCGGCGCGCACGGCGGCGAAGTCGTCGAGGCTGCCGCCGAACCAGCGGCCCTCGGTGAGCACGCTGACGCAGCGGGCGCCGCCGGCCGCGTACTCCTTCGCGAGCTCTGCCGGGTCCGGGATCTCGGCCAGCTGGCCCTTCGACGGCGACGAGCGCTTGACCTCCGCGATCACGCCGACGCCGGGTGCGCGCAGCTTGGCGTAGGCGTCTTGCGGCGGCGGTGCCTGTGCGGCGCGCTGCTTGATGTCTGCCAGGGGCACCTGGGCCTCGCGGGCCGCCAGGTCCTCACGCACTCCGGCGAGGATCTCATCGAGCACCCGGCCGCTTTCCGCGTTGATCAAGGAGCTCCCCTCTCCGGTTGTCATGCGACCGATGCTAGGTCGCCCCCGGTCAGTGGACGGTCGCGGGGGTATGGCCGACGTCACCTGATGGACTAGGGCATAATGCCTCGCCGCCCGGTTTTGTCGTACCCCGGATCTAGGGTGTCGGCATGAGCGTAGAGCGGGCGAACACATTGACGGCCGGCTGGGCGTCCGTGTCCCCCGCACGAGTGTTCTCGGGCGCCGCCGTCTATCCCCTGCTAGCCCTGCTCGCGTCGGTCGCGGCCGGGCGGGCGGCGCAAGAGCTGCTCGCGGTCGCACCGACGCCGCTCGAGCTGCCGATCCGCGGCGCGCTGGGCGTGTGGACCCGCGAGGGCGCCCCATTGACACTGGACTGGGCGGCCCGCTGCGACCCCCGCCTGACCGGCGACCCCGCCATCGACCGGCCGCTGCTGGACGCGTGGGCGGCCGCGCAGACCGGCGCGCCCGTGCCGCCCCTGCCCGCCGCCGCGTCCGGCCCGGTCGACGAGGACGGGCTGGTCCTGGCCACGGCCCTCGCCGTGACCGCGGACTGGCGGGAGCCGTTCACCGACGGCGTGCTCCGCCCGGCGCAGGGGCCGTGGGCGGGTCACCGGCTGGCCTCGCTGCACCGCCGCGGCACCGACCCGTCCGCGCTGCGGGTCGCCGCCACCGCGGCCGGCCCGGTCACGCTGCTCACCGTCGCCGGCGCCGCCGACGTCGACGTGGTCCTGTGCACGGCGGCCGGCGGGGCCTCGCCGGGCGCGGTCCTGGCCGCGGCGATCGCCGGCCTGCCCTCCGCCGCCGCCGCGGACGAAGGCCCGTGCATCAGCAGCGCCCTGGTCGACGCCGAGGACTCCACGCCCGAGCTGGTCGTGAAAGTTCCGCGGTTCGCCGCGGCGGGCACACACGACCTGCTCGCCAACGCTTCCGTGTTCGGGCTGGCGGCCGCGTCGGCCGGCGCCTCGTTCCCCGGCATCGGCCCCGACGGCCTGCGGATCGCCGCGGCGGCCCAGACCGCGTCGGCGGCGTTCACGGCCACGGGCTTCCGGGCCACGCCGGTGGCGCCCGCGCCGATGGTCCCGCTGCCGTCCACGCCCCGCGCCGCCCGCCGCCTGCGGGTGACCGCCCGCTTCGACCTGCCGTTCGGCTACCTGACCGTCCACCGCCCGACCGGCCTCGTCCTGATGGCCGGCTGGGTCGACGCACCGGAGGAAGCGCGATGAGCGTCGCTGATGCCAACCGTCTCACCGCCGCCTGGGCGGCCACCCTCGACGGCGCCGGCGGCACAGTGCTGTCGGGCGCGGGCGTCTATCCGCTGCTCGCCCTGCTCGCCGGCGCCGCCGAGGGGCCGGCCGCCGAGGAGCTGCGGGCCGTGGCTGCGCAGCCGCTGGAGCTGCCGGCGTCGGTGCGCGCCGCCGTCGGGCTGTGGGCCCGGGCGGACGTGCCGCTCACGCCGCGCTGGCGGGAGCTGGTGGCCGGCGTGCTCACCGACGACCGCGGGCCGCTGGACCGGTGGGCGAGCGAGCGGACCGGCGGGCTGATCCCGGCGATGCCGATCCAGGTCAAGGACGAGACCCGCCTGGTGCTGGCGGGCGCCCTCGCCGTCGACGAGCCCTGGGTCGACCCGTTCTGGGACGGTCCGATCTTCGTCGACGGCGGCCCATGGGACAGGCGGCCCATCAACGGGCTCCACCGCAAGCCGGACGGTCCCGCGGGCATCGCGGTGCTCGACTCCCAGGCGGGCCCGCTCACCCGAGTGACCGTCGCCGCCCGCGGCGACCTCGACGTGGTGCTGGTCCTGGGCGAGGAGCACCGCGGGCCCGGCGAGCTGCTGCCGGCCGCGATCGCCGCTCCGGCGGCCCAGGGCATCTTCTCGTTACACGGACCGGGCATCAGCGTCAGGGCCGGCATGACGCCGGGCTACCTGCTGTCGGTGCCCCGGTTCACCGTCCGCGCCGATCACGACCTGCTCGCGCACGCGGAACTGTTCGGCCTGCGCACCGCCTCCGACGACACCCGCGGGCACTTCCCGGGCATCGCCGACGAGCCCCTCGCCGTCTCGGCCGCGGCGCAGGCGGCCACGGCTTCGTTCACCGCGAAGGGCTTTCAGGCCGCCGCGGTCACGGCGTTCGCGGTCGCGGCCGGTGCCGGCCCGCGTCACGAGCAGGTGTGCGTGAGCTTCGACCGGCCGTTCGGGTTCCTGGCCGTGCACCGCCCGACCGGCCTGGTGCTCTTCGCCGGCTGGATCGCGGAGCCGGAGCCATGGGACCCCGGCGCCTTCTAGGCCTCTTCTGCCTTGGGGCGCTGCCAGCGGGCCGGGATCTGGCCGCGGGCCTGCATTTCCTTCCACTTCGCAAACGGGTCGAACTCGTGCTCCAGGGGCTCCTGCGCCGGGCGGTCGGCCTCCGGGACGTGGACCAGGTTGATCCGGATGCGATACCAGACCGAGTTGATCCCCCGCATCGAGTCGACCAGGACGTCGGCCGGCTCCAGCAGCGGCCACACCGACGGGTGACGGGCCTTCCACACCTCCAGGTCGGCGAGGGCCTCCTCCCGGGTGGCGGTGCGGGTGATCTCGATGAGCGGCATGCTCGGCTGGCGCCGGCCCGAGCCCTTCTTCGCCGGTGCGCGCTTCTTGAACGAGGCGGCGAGCTCCAGCAGCTGGTCCAGCGAGCCGCGCGCCTCCTCGATGCCCGCCCATGGGTCCGGGCGGTCCGGGACGGTCTCCATCGTGTACAGCGCCGGGTCGCAGCCGGGCACCTCGTCCCAGCTCAGCGGGGCGGAGACCTTCGCCTCCTCCGACGGGCGCACCGAGTAGCCGGAGGCCGTCGTGTGATCCTTGGCGTTCTGGTTGTAGTCGACGAAGACTCCGTGGCGCTCCTCCTTCCACCAGGCGCCGGTGGCGAGATCGGGCGCACGGCGGGCCACCTCACGCGCGAAGCCCTCGGCGGCGCGGCGCACCTCGGCGAAGGTCCAGCGGGGCTCGATGCGGGCGTAGACGTGGAAGCCGCGCGAGCCCGAGGTCTTCGGCCAGCCCGCCAGGCCGTATTCCTCCAGCACCTCCCGCGCGATCATCGCCACGTCGACGACCTGGCCCCACGGCACCCCCGGCACCGGGTCGAGGTCGATGCGCAGCTCGTCGGGGTGCTCGACGTCCTCGGCCAGGACCGAGTGGGTGTGCAGCTCCAGGCAGCCGAGGTTGACCACCCAGGCGAGCTGGGCGGCGTCGCGCAGCACGATCTCCTCGGCGGTGCGCCCGGACGGGTAGCGCAGCTCGGCCGTCTCGATCCACTCGGGCCGCTTGGCCGGGGCCCGCTTCTGGAAGAACGCCTCGCCCTCGATGCCGTTGACGTAGCGCTTCAATGCCATGGGCCGCCCGCCCGCGCCGCGCAGTGCCCCTTCGGCGACGGCCACGTAGTAGCGGACGACGTCGAGCTTGGTCCGGCCGGACTTGGGAAAGTACACCTTGTCGGGATTCGTGATGGTCACCTCGCGCCCGGCGACCTCGATCACTTCCTCGGTGCTGCTCGCCATGCGCCGAACCCTACTAGGGGCGCTGCGCTACCGCCGTCTCTTCGCCCGGTCCCGGCCTGGTCTCGGCCTGGTCTATGGGCGGTCGTCGTCTATGGGCGGTCGTCCTTTGTCGGGTCTTCGCCGCGGTCGAGTGCGTCCCAGAGCTCGGCCTGTGACGCGGGGCGGTCCGGTTTCTTCTCGGGGGCCGTCGCGGGGCGGTCGTATCGGGCGCTCATGCCCGGCCACGATCGGCCCGAGCGGACGGTCACCACGCCGGCGGCGAGCACCACCAGGCCGCCGAGCACGCACAGCAGCGGCCAGGCGACCTTCACCTTGTCGTCGAGGGTGACCAGCGCGGCGATCGCCACGCCCGCGCCGGACAGGATCAGCAGCACGCCCACCACCAGCCGCGCGGCGGCCCGGGTCGCGAAGAGCGCGCCGGCGCCGGCCAGCGCCACCACGCCGAGCGCGGGCAGCCAGGGCGCGATGTCCGTGCCGGTGCGCTCCTTCGTGATCGGCGGGAGCGGCGCCGGCTGCGGCGTGACGAGGTGCTGCCAGCTGCGGGTCGCGGCCAGCAGGACGAGCGCGGCGCCCGCTGCGCACGCCGCCGCCGTGATCATCAGTCCGCGACGCCCCGATGTACGCGCCGTGCCGGCCTCGGTCGCCTCGCTCATCGCGCCGGCCGCAGGGTCTCGGCGGTGGCGATGGCGGCGAGCACCGCCGCGGCCTTGTTGCGCGTCTCGGTCTCCTCCGCCACCGGGTCGGAGTCGGCGACGATGCCGGCGCCGGCCTGCACGTACGCCATCCGGTCGCGCATCAGCGCCGTGCGGATCGCGATCGCCGTGTCCATGTCGCCGCCGAAGCCGAAGTAGCCGACGACCCCGCCGTACAGGCCGCGCCGCGTCGGCTCGAGCTCCTCGATGATCTCCATCGCGCGGACCTTCGGGGCACCGGACAAGGTGCCGGCCGGGAACGTGGCCGCGAGCGTGTCGAAGGCGCTGCGATCGTCGTGCAGCTCGCCGACGACGGTCGAGACGATGTGCATGACGTGGGAGTACCGCTCGACGGTCATGAACTCGGGGACCTCGACCGTGCCGGGCTTGCAAACACGGCCGAGGTCGTTACGTGCGAGGTCGACGAGCATCACGTGCTCCGACCGCTCCTTCGGGTCGGCGAGCAGGTCGGCGGCCAGCGCCGCGTCCTCCTCCGGCGTGGCACCGCGCCAGCGCGTGCCCGCGATCGGGTGCAGCAGTGCCCGCCGCCCGTCCACCTTCACGTGTACCTCCGGTGACGACCCGACCACGTCGAAGCCGTCGAAGCGCAGGAGGTACATGTACGGGCTCGGGTTCGTCGTGCGCAGCACCCGGTAGACGTCCAGCGGGTCGGCGTCGGTGGCCCGCTCGAAGCGCTGCGCGAGCACGATCTGGAAGCACTCCCCCGCACGGATGGCCTCCTTGGCGACCTCGACCGCCTTCGGGTACTCCCCCACGGGCGTCCGGCTGACGACGTCGCCGAGCGGCACCTTGTCCACAGTGGACACCAGCGGCGGTGTCGGGCGCGACAGGGCCGTGGTCATCGCGTCGAGCCGCCCGATGGCCTGGTGATACGCGGCGCCGACCGCGGCGTCGTCCGCCCCGACCGCCGGCAGCACCGCGTTGGCGATGAGCAGCGCAGCCCCCTCGAAGTGATCGAGCGCGACGAGGTCGGTCGCGAGCATCATGCCAAGCTCGGGGTGGTGCAGGTCGTCCAGCGCCAGCTCGGGCAGCCGCTCGAAGCGCCGCACGGCGTCGTAGGACAGGAAGCCGACCAGCCCGCCCGACAGCGGCGGCAGGTTGAGTTCGCGCAGGTCGGCGTCGTCGGCGGTCAGCGCCGCGATCGTGGACCGCAGCACCTCGGTCGGGTCGCCGTCGACCGGCACGTTGGCCGGCGGCGCGCCGAGCCAGTGCGCGCGCCCCTCACGCTCGACGAGGGTGGCGACGCTGCGGACGCCGATGAAGCTGTACCGCGACCAGACCGCCCCGGCGGCCCCCGCGCCCTGCTCGGCCGACTCGAGCAGGAAGGTGCCCGGCCCGCCGGCGAGCTTGCGGTACACCCCAACGGGCGTCTCCCCGTCGGCCAGCAGCCGCCGGGTCACCGGCACGACACGCCGGGTGCGGGCGAGCTCGCGGAAGGTGGCCTCGTCCGGGGCCACGGCGCCGGTGGTCATCCGGTCACCTCCAGTGGAGTGAAGAAGCACGTGTGGTTACCGGTGTGACAGGCGGCGCCGGTCTGCTCGACGGTGATCAGCAGCGAGTCCCCGTCGCAGTCCAGCGCGACGGCCTTGACGTGCTGGAAGTGCCCCGACGTCTGCCCCTTGACCCAGTACTCGTTCCGGCTGCGCGACCAGTACGTCGCCCGCCCCGTCGTGAGGGTCCGATGCAGCGCCTCGTCGTCCATCCACGCCAACATCAACACCTCCCCGGTGCCGTGCTCCTGCACGATCGCGGGCACCAGCCCGGCCTCGTTGCGGCGTAAACGCTGGGCGACTTCTGGATCAAGGTTCGACGGCACAAAGGCAATTCTCCCGCACGGCGGACACTCGGCAGTTTGGGGTCTATGGCTGCTGGTCTCGGCAGGTGTACCTTGGCGGTGCGCCGCACGGAAGATCTGCGCGGTCGCCCACCCTTCCCCGCTCGCCGACGGCCACCCCCTACCCGTCATGCAGGGGGCACCCCACCGTCCGGTCATGCGGTCGTCGGTCCCGGGCGCCGCTCGGCCTCCCGGCGTCCGCGACCCCAGCGCTGAGCCAAGCAGCAGTCCGACCGGGTAGCTGCCCCCGTTCGGACCGAGCGGACGGAGGACCCAACGATGCATCCAAACTTCACCCCGCCGAACAACCAGTCGAGCCCGTCCCCTGAAGTAACCGCATCAGAGGACGAGCCGGCCGAGGCCCTGGTCCCGGAGCCCCGCCAGCCCCTCGACGACGAGGTGGCGGCCGCCGCCGCCGACGCCACCGAGTCCGCGGACGAGACCGCGGAGTCCTCCGAGCCCGCCGCCGCGGAATCCGCTCCCGCTGCCGCCGCCGACCACTTGGCCGACACCCCCGCCATCTCCGTGGCCGTCCCCGACGACATCTCCACCATCGTCGGCCCGGCCACCGACGAGTCCGACTCCCCCGCGGACGCCTCCACGGACACCGAGGCCGCCGAGGCCTCCACGGACGCCGAGGTCGCGGACGACACCGAGGCATCGACCGACGCCGAGGTAACCGAAGACGCCGAGGCACCGGCGGACGCTGAGGTCGCGGAAGACGTCGAGGCATCGACCGACGCTGAGGTCACCGACGACACCGAGGCTTCGACGGACGCAGAGGTCGCGGAAGACGTCGAGGCTTCGACCGACGCTGAGGTCATCGAAGACGCTGAGGCACCGGCGGACGCTGAGGTCACCGAAGACGCTGAGGCTTCGACGGACGCTGAGATCGCCGACGCGGAAACCACCGAGGAAGCCGAGGCATCGACCGACGCCGACGCGGAGACCACGGACGAGGCCGAGGCCGCAGCGGACGCCGAGGTCGCCGACGACACCGAGGCCTCGACGGAGGCGGAGGCCGCTGAAGCGGAGGTCGCAGACGACGCTGAGGCTTCGACGGACGCCGAGGCCGGCGAGCCCGAGGCGGAAGGCGAGGCCGCCACGGAGGAGGCCGTCGCCGAGACGACCGAGGGCGAGGCGAACACCGATGACACCGAGGCTGGGGCCGAGGACGCGGAGGCTGTAGCGGAAACCGACGAGGCTGAGGCCGTCGCCGACACCGAGGAGGCCACCGACTCGACCGACGACGCCGAGGCAGCGGCCGACACGGCAGAGCCGGAGGCCGCCGAGGCCGCCACGGAGACCGACGAGGCCACGGAGGACGCCGAGGCCGAGGCGATCGCCGAGACCGACGACGCCACTGACACCGACGAGGCCGCGGACGCTGACGAGACCGCGGACGCCGACGCCGTCGCCGAGACCGACGAAGCCACCGAGGACGCCGAGGCCGAGGCGATCGCCGACACCGACGACGCCACCGACACCGAGGAAGCCGCGGAGGCCGAGGACGCGGAGCCGGAGGCGGCCGCCGAGACCGACGCCGAGGAAGCTGCGGAGGCGACCGACGAGGCCGAGGCCGGCGAGGAAGAGGCCGCCGCAGAGGCCGCCGAGGAGGCGGAAGCAGGCGAGGAAGAGGCCGTCGCCGAGACCACCGACGAGGCCGAGGCCACCGAGGAAGAGGCCGTCGCCGAGACCGCTGACGAGGCCGGGGACGAGGAGGAGGCCGCGGCCGAGGACGCCGAGGCGGCGGCCGACGCTGAGGAGGTCGCCGAAGCCGAGGTGGCCGAGGAGCCCGAGGCGGCGGACGAGAGCGACGACAGCGAGGCGGTCGCGGACGACACGGCCGAGGCTGTCGCCGACGAGGACGCAGAAGAGGACGCGAGCGACGAGGCCGACGCGGACGAGCCGGCCGCCGAGGCGGAGGAGGCCGCGGACGCCGAGGCCGTCGCGGAAGAGGCCACCGAGGCTGAGGCCGTCGCGGAAGAGGCCGCCGAGGCTGAGGCCGTCGCGGAAGAGGTCGAGGACGCCGAGGCCGTCGTGGAGGAGGCCGCCGAGGCTGACGAGGCCGAGGCCGTCGCGGAAGAGGTCGCCGAGGACGCTGAGGCTGACGAGGCCGAGGCGGTCGTGGAAGAGGCTGCTGCCGAGGCTGCTGAGGAGGCTGAGGCCGAGGCGGTCGTCGAGGAGGCTGCTGCCGAAGAGGCCGAGGCGGAGGACGCCGAGGACGAGGGCGACGACGAGCCGGTCGCGGAGGGCGACGCCGACGCCGCAGAGAGCGAGGCGGGCGAGGATGCTGAGCCGGTCGCGGAGGACGACGCCACGGAGGGCGACGAACCGGCTGCGGAGGCGGAGGTCGACGCGGCTGAGGACGAGGGTGCGGCTGACGACGAGCCTGAGGCGGTGACCGAGGAAGCCACCTCCGACGACGCCGAGGCGGCCGAAGACGAGGACGCCGCGGACGAAGAGCCCGCCGCCGAAGCCGACGAGTCCGCCGACGAGGACGAGGAAGCCGAGGAGCCCGCTGCCGAAGCGGACGCCGACGACGACGCCGAGGACGACGACGCCGAAGAGCCCGCCGCCGAAGCCGACGCCGACGACGACGCGGAAGACGACGACGCCGAAGAGCCCGCCGCCGAAGCGGACGCCGACGACGAAGGCGTCGAGGACGACGACGCGGAGGAGCCGGCCGCTGAGGCCGACGACGCCGACGAGGAAGAGGACGGCGAGGAAGTCAGCGCCGAAGCCGACGTCGACGACGAGGGCGCCGAGGAGGGCGACGACGCCGGCGAGGCGGTCGCCGAGGCTGACGACGCTGACGCTGCGGGTGACGAGAGCGACGACGAAGGCGACGACGACGTTGAGGCGCTTGCCGACGCGGCGGATGACGCTGATGACGAAGACGATGAGGACGACGAGGACGAGGACGACGAAGTCTCGGCCGAGCTCGAGGACGACGAGGACGAAGACGAAGACGAAGACGTGCTCGTTGTTGTCGGGGAGGTCGGGGACGTCGACGACGCCGAGGAAGGCGACGAGGACGAGGCGATCGCGATCGTGGTGCTCGAGGAGGACGAGGACGACGAGCTGGAGTACGCGGCCGTCGCGCCGGCGCCGCTGCGGCCCGGGGACCTCGTTGAGCAGCGGATCGTGCTGTGGAAGCAGAAGCGGGCCGACCGGTTCCGGCAGCGGCTGGCCAAGGCGGAGTCCAAGTTCGTCGACGACCCGGTGAAGGCGGTCGCCCGGGTGTCCGCGGTCGTCAGTGACGCGATCGAGACGCTCGCCGAGAAGCTGCAGGAGCAGCAGCACGCGCTCAACCCCAGCAAGTCGTCGAAGCACCCCGACACCGAGGCGCTGCGCGTCGCGCTGCGGCAGTACAAGGACTTCCTCGAGCGGGTCCTGTCCCTCTAGTACAGAAACCTGCAGTACCGAAACCTGCAGTACCGAAAGCTGAAACGCCCGAGGGGGCGGACCGGAACGTTCCGGTCCGTCCCCTTGTCGCATTTACGGGTTTGACATGCCGCGGATTTCATCTACCGTTGAGTTCATCAAGCGTTGAGTTCTGACGAGGCCGCCGGGCACCGCGCGAGACCTCGGGCACCGCCAAGCAAGCGAGCTCCAAGACCCACCACCGCCAAGGAAAAGAAGGGACCCACGATGAGCAACGCGATCGAGGTCGAACACCTCGTCATCGCGCGCGGCAAGCGGCGGGTGCTGCACGACTTCACCTGCACCGTGCCCAGCGGCAGCGTGACCGGCCTGCTCGGCCCCAGCGGCAGCGGCAAGACGACGCTCATGCGGGCCGTCGTCGGCGTACAGAAGATCGTCAGCGGCACCGTCACCGTCCTCGGCCACCCCGCCGGGGCCAAGGAGCTACGCGACAAGGTCGGCTACCTCACGCAGGCACCGAGCGTCTACGCCGACCTCACCGTCCGCGAGAACACGCGGTACTTCGCCTCCCTCTACGGCCTGAGCGCCAAGGCGGCGGACGAGGCGATCTCCGACGTCGGCCTGACCCAGGCCAAGGACCAGCTGGTCGGCCAGCTCTCCGGCGGCCAGCGCGCCCGCGCCTCGCTGGCCTGCGCGATCGTGAGCAAGCCGCAGCTGCTCGTGCTCGACGAGCCGACCGTCGGGCAGGACCCGGTGCTGCGCAACGAGCTCTGGCAGCGGTTCCACGCGCTCGCCAAGGCGGGCTCGACGCTGCTCGTGTCCAGCCACGTGATGGACGAGGCCGGCCGCTGCGACCGCCTGCTGCTCATCCGCGACGGGTACCTCATCGCCGACCAGACCCCCGCCGATGTGCGACTGAGCGCCGGCACCGACGACCTCGACGAGGCGTTCCTGCGGCTCGTGCAGGCCCAGGACACGCAGAAGGTGGGCTGACCCATGTCCGCACGACTGACCTTCGGCACCGCCGCACGCATCCTGCGCCAGCTCCGCCACGACCGCCGCACGATCGCCATGATCCTGGTCGTCCCGACGATTCTTTTGACCTTGCTGCGGTACCTCTACGACAACAACCCCTTCCTCTTCGACCGCGTCGGCCTGATCATGCTCGGCGTGTTCCCGCTGGTGATCATGTTCCTGCTGACGAGCGTCGCGATGCTGCGCGAACGCACCAGCGGCACCCTGGAGCGCCTCCTCACCACGCCGATCGGCAAGGTCGACATCCTGCTCGGTTACGGCATCGCCTTCGCCGTGGCCGCCGCGGTACAGGCGGCAGTCGTCTCGGCGCTCGCGTTCTGGCTGCTCGGCCTGGACACGCTCGGCCCCGCGTGGCTCGTCGGCGTGATCGCGGTCGGCAACTCCGTGCTCGGCATGGCGCTGGGCCTGCTGGTCAGCGCCTTCGCCGACAGCGAGTTCCAGGCCGTGCAGTTCATGCCCGCCGTGGTACTCCCCCAGGTCCTGCTGTGCGGCCTGCTCCAGCCCCGCGATCGCATGCCCGACTGGATGGAGGCGATCAGCAACGTCCTGCCGATGTCGTACGCCGTGCAGGCCCTCACCGAACTCGGCTCCCACACCGACCCCACCGCGCTCATGTGGCGGGACCTCGCGATCATCGTCGGCTGCGTCATCGTGGCACTCTTGCTCGGTGCGGCCACGCTCCGCCGCCGCACCCCGTAGCCCCGCCTCCGCCACGCCCCGCTGTGCGGGGCGTGGCAGGCTCTCGAGGTACCGCTGAAGAATCGATCGAAATGAGGCTCATGGCTCGCACCGGACGCCGCCCCGGCAACCAGGACACGCGCGAGGCCATCCTGGCCGCCGCCCGCGAAGCGTTCGCCGAGCGCGGCTACGACGGGGCGTCCATCCGCCAGATCGCCACCAGCGCCGGCGTCGACCCGGCGCTGGTGCACCACTATTTCGGCGCGAAGGACCAGCTGTTCCTGGCCACGATGGAGGCCCCGATCAACCCGGGTGAGATCCTGCCGAAGATCTTCGAGCCCGGCCTGGACGGCGTCGGCGAGCGCCTGGTGCGCACCTTCGTCGGCGTCTGGGACTCCCCCACCGGCACCACGGTCGCGGCCCTGGTCCGCAGCGCGATGCAGCACGAGTGGTCGGCCCGCATGCTGCGCGAGTTCCTGGTCACGCAGATCCTGCGCCGCGCGACCCGCACCCTGAACCTGGACCCCGCCGAGGCCCCGAAGCGCGCTTCCTTGGTCGCATCGCAGATGATCGGCCTGGCCATGATTCGGTACATCCTGAAGCTGGAACCCCTGGCCTCCATGACCGAGGACGAGATCGTGCGCAACGTGGCCCCCACGATCCAGCGGTACCTGGCCGAGCCGCTACCCGAGGCCTAGCCCCTCGCCGGATCCTGGCGCAACTCGTCGGGCTCGGCGCAGTGCGTCCGGGCCTGCGGCGTCAGCAACAGCCCGAGCAGCGCCACCGCGCACAGCACCGGCAGCAGCCCGAACGGCAGCGGCGCGTCGAGCACCCACGCCAGCAGCGGCGTCATCGTCCCGGCCAACACCCAGAACACCAGGCTCGACAGCCACGCCCAGTGCTCCCCCCGCCGGACCCGCACCCCGAGGAACACGAGCACGCCCGCGAGCGGCGACAGGAACAAAACGGCATTGAAGAACAGGACAAAATCCAGATATCCGGTACCGCCCTGAGCCACCGGATCGACCTGCATCCCCGACAGGAACACCCCGAACGCCGCGAGCGCAAGCGTCAACATGACCCCGCCCACCGCGTTGAAGCCCGTCACCGCGATGCGCACCTGCACCGGCACGTACCGCCGCCCCCCGGCCGTCATGCAGCCCAATGTAGGCCATCGCCTCACCGGCGAAACGACCACACATAAAGCTGTACGTAAATGGAATCCGACTCGGCGACAAACCGTCACCATCCCGGATTCGTCACCGTAGAGCGCCCGACAACCGGCGTATCACCGTTGGTGGCCCTGCCTTGCAGCCGCCGAGTTCCGGTCCCGCTGCGCACCCACGGGATACACCGGCGCACCGACGGGATGCCCGGGCCCGGCACGCGCGCCGGTGTCCGCCGCGCACCGACGGAGTGCGCCGGGATGCGCGGGCCCGGCACGCGCGCAGGTGCCCGCTGAGCACAGACGGAGTGCGCCGGCGCACCGGCGGAGTGCACGTTCCCGGCACGCGCGCCGGTGCTGGGTGGCAACGGTCGCGCGGCGCGGGCGTCTAGCGGGTCTGCTCCAGCCACGAGGCGTACAGGCGGGCGTAGATCGAGTCGGCCTCGTTGACCAGCCGCGAGTGCGGCCCGCGCTGCACGACCCGCCCGCGGTCGACCACGATCACCTCGTCCGCGGACTGCGCCGTCGAGAGCCTGTGCGCGATCGCGATCGTCGTGCGCCCGCGCGTCACGGCGTCGAGGGTGCGCTGGAGCCGCACCTCCGTGGCCGGGTCGACCGCACTCGTGGCCTCGTCGAGCACGAGCAGGTCGGGATCGGCGACGTACGCGCGGGCGAGCGCAACCAGCTGCCGCTCGCCGACCGACAGCGCCTCCCCGCGCTCGCCCACCTGCGTGTGCAGCCCGTCGGACAGCGACTCGAGCCAGTCGCTCAGCCCGAGCTCGGTGAACGCGCGCTCGAGGTCGGCGTCGGTGAGCGTGGGCCGCGCGAACCGGACGTTGTCGGCGATGCTCGCGTCGAACAGGAACCCGTCCTGCGGCACCATGACGACCCGGCTGCGCAGCGAGTCGAACCGGACGTCGGCCAGCGGCACGCCGGACAGCAGCACCCGCCCGGTGCTCGGGTCCATCAGCCGGGTCAGCAGCTTGGCGAACGTCGTCTTGCCGCTGCCGGTCTCGCCCACCACGGCCACCCGGGTCCGAGCGGCCACGGTGAGGTGGACGTCGCTGAGGACTTCGGGCCCGTCCGGGTAGGCGAAGTGGACATGCTCGAACCGCACGTCGATCGGCCCGTCGGGCAGCGCCCGCCCGCCGGACCCCGGGTCGGCGACGTCGGGCTCGGTCTCGATGATGTCGAGCACGCGGCGCCACCCGGCGATCGCGTTCTGCGCCTCGTTGAGCACCTCGGTGGCGACCTGCACAGGCTGCACGAACAGCGTGGCGAGGAAGAGGAAAGCGGTCAGCTGCCCGACGCTGAGCCGACCGCCGACCCCGAGCAGCGTCCCGACGACCACGACGCCCGCCAGCGCCAGCCCCGCCGCCAGCTCGCCGAAGCTCATGCTGATCACGTTGTTGGTCTGCGCCCGGAACTGGTTGCGCCGACTGCGATCGATCGCCGCGTCGAGCCGCTCACTGGTACGCCGCTGAATGCCGTACGCCCGCACAACCGGCGCCCCGACGACGCTCTCCGCGATCACGCCGAGCATCGCCCCGACGCTCTCGCGAACCTCGAGATAGAGCACGCTGAGCCGCCGCTGAAAGAACCGCACGACGAACACCAACGGCGCGAAGGCCAGCACGACCACGAGCGTGAGCTGCCACGAGTACACCAGCATGACCGCAGTGGTAACCGTCAGCTGCCCCAGGTTGACGATGAACAGCAGCCCTCCGAACTGCAGGAACTGGCTGATCTGGTCAACGTCTCCGGTAACCCGCGAGACGAGCGCCCCACGCCGCTCGGACTGCTGGTGCAGCATCGAAAGATCGTGAATATGCCGGAACGTCCGCGCCCGGATGCTGGCGAGAGCGGTCTCACTGACGGTGAACAGCCGCACATTCATCACGTACGCACTGAGCATCGTCACCAGCAGCACACCCGCGGTGATCGCCACGATCGTGCTCACGATGCCCAGATCCGGCCCACCGGGCGCCCGGATCCCCCGGTCGATGCCCTGCTGAATGGCAACAGGCACGGCAACCCGCCCCGCCGTGGCAACAAGGGCAAGCCCGAGCGTCCCGGCAAGCCCGGTGAACAGCTCCGGCGACAGCGCCAGCCCACGCCGCAGAATCGACGCCCGCGGGACGCCCTCGACACTCGCGGTCACGCGCTCACACCTTCCCCGCCCACGCGGCCAAGAATTCGAACCCCAGCCGCCAAGCCGCGGCCACCAGCAACTCGCACGGTCATGAGCCAACACCCTCCGCGCCTGGGCGGTCACCGCCGCAAACGGCAACCGTCACCGCGACCGGGCGGCCAGCGACAACACCGCGCCCACGCGACCCCGCCGGCAGGGTCAGGTCCGCCGCATCGTCGAGGCCGGGCGGCGACACAGCGGCGCGGTCAACGAGAGCAGGGAGCGCCGAGCCCGGCGCCGCGGCGAGGCCAGGCGCCGACGCGGCGACGCGAGCACCGGCCGTGAGTCGAGCCCGGGTGGACGCGGCGACGAGGATGGGCGCGGCGACCACGCCAGCGGCGGGCGCAAGCAGCGACGAGCCCGGCGCCGCCGCGAGACCAAGCGCCAGCGCAGCGGAGCGAACGGCGGCAGTGAGCAGAGCCCGACGCGGCGCAGCGGCAAGACCGACCGCCGGCGCGGGCGCGCCAGCGGCGGGCGCAAGCAGCGACGAGCCTGCAGCCGCCGCGAGGCCAGGCGCCGGCGCAGCGGAGCGAACGGCGGCAGTGAGCAGAGCCCGGCGCGGCGCAGCGGCAAGACCGACCGCCGGCGCGGGCGCGGCAGCGGGGGGCGCAAGCAGCGACGAGCCCTGAACCGCGGCGAGGCCGGGCGGCGGCGCAGCGGCGTGAGCGGAGGACGTGCGCGGGGCACGGCGCGGCGCGGCGGCTCGAACGCGGGCTGGGGACGGCGGGCGCGAGTGCGATAAGGAGGGCGACGGGCCGCGGCGGAGGAGCGACATGCGCGGCGTGGGCGGGGCGAGCGCGGTCATGCGCTCACGCTCTGCTCATCCAGGCGATCGTCGAGGTCGTCGTCGTCCGCGCCGGCAGACCGCGCGGACGACGAGCCGGCGTGAGCACCGACGGCGCCCGGGACGGCGGGTCCGGCGGCAGACGGGCCGGCAGGCACCGCGGCAGACGGGCCGGCAGGCACGGCGGCGGGCGGCGTGGTGGGCGCGGTGGTGGGTAGGTCCGCCGCCAGGTCGAGGGGGTCGACGTCGAAAGCGTGCTCGCGTTCGCGCTCCTCCTCGGCCTTCTCGTACGCCGTGACGAGGTCGGCGTAGCCCGGGGCGGTCTCGAGGAGCTCGGTGTGGGTGCCGCGGGCCACGACGCGGCCGCGCTCCAGGTAGACGACCTCGTCGGCCAGGGCGATCGTGGCGCGGCGGTAGGCGACGACCAGGATCGAGGCGGGCTGGGTGGCGCCGTCGGCGCGGCGCAGGGACGCGAGGATCGCGGCCTCGACGCGCGGGTCGACGGCGCTCGTGGCGTCGTCGAGGACGAGGAGGCGCGGGGCGCCGGCCAGGGCGCGGGCGATGGTCAGGCGCTGACGCTGGCCGCCGGACAGTGAGGTGCCCCGCTCGCCGACCGTGGTGTCGAGACCGTCGGCGAGGTGGCCGACGAAGCCGTCGGCCTGGGCGAGACGAAGGGCGCGCCAGGCGGCGTCGTCGTCGACGCCGGCCCGGTCGAGCGTGATGTTGCCGCGAACGGTGTCGTCGAAGACGAACGGGACCTGCGCGACGAGGGCCGCGGCGTCCGAGAGCGCGTCCTGCGTGAGCTCCCGCAGGTCGACGCCGTCCACCTCGATGGCGCCGGAGCCCGGGTCGACGAGCCGGGCGGCGAGCGCGGCGATCGTCGACTTGCCCGAGCCGGTCGGGCCGACGAGCGCGACGGTGCGCCCGGGCGGCACGTCGAACGTGACGCCGGCGAGCACGCGCTGGCCGTTGCCCTCCTCGTCGGTGTAGGCGAAGTCGACGTCGCGGAAGCTCAGCGCGGCCGGGCCGGTGCCGGTCAGGGCGGTCTCGCCGTAGACGGTGTCGCCCTCGGCGTCGAGCACGTGCCGGATGCGCTCCCAGCCCACGACGCTGCGTGGCAGCTCGGCGAGGACCCAGCCGATGGCCCGGACCGGGAACGCCAGGACGGTGAACAGGAACGCGACGCTGACGACCTCGTCGACCCGCACGGCGCCCTGCTGGTAGCGCCAGCCGCCGACGATGAGCACGGCGAGCGTGCCGAGGCTCGGCAGCGCGTCGAGCACCGGGTCGAACAGGGCGCGCACCCGGCCGACACGGATCGTGGCGTCGCGCAGCTGCACCGCCTTGTCGGCGAACCGCTCGGTCTCCGACGCCTCGCGGCCCATGGTCTTGACCACGAGGGCGCCGTCGAAGCTCTCGTGCGCCACGGCGCTGACCTCGGCGCGCAGCTGCTGGGCCTTGGCGATGCGCGGCGACATGCGCCGCGAATAGGCCACGTTGACGCCGAGGAGGGCCGGGAAGATCGCGACGCCGACGAGCGCCATCGCCCAGTCGGTGACGAACAGCGACGCGACCGCGGCGACCAGCATGACGACCGTGCCGACAGCGAAGGGGAACGGCGCGATCGGATACCAGGCGGCCTCGACGTCCGCGTTGGCGTTGGACAGCAGGGTGCCGGTGGCGTGGCGCTGGTGCCAGGCCAGCGGCAGGCGCAGGTAGCGGCGGGTGACCGCGCGGCGGTACTTCGCCTGGAGGTTGAACTGCATGGCACCGGCGCCGAGCCGGCGGCCGAGGATGCCGACGATCTTGCCGAGGCTGACGGCGAGGATCGCCAGCCCGCCGAGCAGCAGGGAGCCGACGGCGACGTGACCGTGGTCGATGGCCGGTAGCACGATCTTGCCGACCACACGGCCGGAGACGAAGGCGGTCGCGATGGTCAGGAGACTGAACAGGACGCTGCCGACCACCGACACGGCAAAGGTGTGAGGCTCGTCACGGACCGCGTATCCCAGCACTCGAAAGCCCTTGGCGAGCACCTTGCCGCTGGTCACATCAGCCCCCTGTTTTCGTCGCGCCGGTAAGCAACCCCGACCGCACGCCAACCTTACCGACGACCTACGACAATTTCGGGGCTAGCGTTACGCACATGACTTCCTTCGCCCGCGCCGAGCGGGCGGCGCTCGCCGACGCACTGCTCGCGGCCGGCCCCGACGCGCCCACCCTCTGTGAGGGCTGGGTCACCCGCGACCTCGCCGCCCACCTCGTGCTGCGCGAGCGCCGGCCCGACGCCGCAGCGGGCATCATGATCAAGTCCGTGGCCGGTCACACGCAGAAGGTGCAGGACCGCCTGGCCGCGGGCGACTACGCCGCGCTCGTCGAGACGGTGCGCACGCCCGGCCTCATCGCGAAGCCCGGCTTCCTCGAGGAGGGCATGAACCTCGTCGAGTTCTTCGTGCACCTCGAGGATGTGCGCCGGGCGACGCCGGGCTGGGCGCCGCGCGAGCTGCCCTCGGAGTACGCCAACGCGCTGGGCGCGCGGGCGAAGGGCTCGGCACGCCTGTCGGCCCGCCGCTTCCCGGCCCGCATCCTCGTGAAGGCCGCGGGCCTGGAGCCGTTCACGGCCGGCCGAGGCGATGCCGACGCGTCCCGGCAGGTCACGGTCGAGGGCGCGCCGGGTGAGGTGCTGCTGTTCTTCACCGGACGGCAGGCGGTCGCCGACGTCGAGCTGAGCGGGCCCGACGATCTCGTCGAACGGCTCAAGGGAGCCCGGCTGGGCATCTAAGGCTGGGCTTCCTCACGTTTCGGTTTCGGGTCTAGCCCGTTTCGGGATCGACGGTTTACCGTCTGGTAACCGACGGACGTGACGGCAGTCACGGGCGGCGGCGCCCGCGTCCCGGACGCCCGGAAGGCCCGATCATGACCAAGACCCAGCGGCTCGAACTGCCGTACCGCTCGATCCCGGACATGTTCCTGCACCGCGTCGCGGAGACGCCCGACCAGCGCGCGTTCGGCAGCCCCGCCGCCGACGACGCCGGCGAGCCGGTCTGGCTCACCTGGCGCGAGGTGGGCGAGCGCGCCCGCGCGATCGGCGCCGGCCTGACCACGCTCGGCATCCAGCCCGAGGACCGCGTCGCGGTGCTGTCCAGCACCCGCCTGGACTGGATCCTCGCCGACCTCGGCATCATGCTGGCGGGCGCCGCCACGACCACGGTCTACCCGACGACGGAGCCCGAGGAGGCGGTGTACATCGTCGCCGACTCCGGCTCGAAGGTGCTCTTCGCCGAAAACGCGGCACAGGCGGCGAAGCTCGACGGCGCGGACCTGCCCAACCTGACGACGGTCGTGCTGCTCGACGGTGCACCCAGCGGTACCGAATCCGTCAAGACAATCACGCTCGCGGACCTGGAAGCGGCCGGATGGACGGCGATCGCCGCGGACGCGGAGCTCATCGACCGGATCGTGGCCGGCATCGACGGCGACCGGCTCGCCACCCTGATCTATACGTCGGGCACCACGGGCCGTCCCAAGGGCGTCGAGCTGCTGCACGCCGGCTGGGTGTGGCAGGGCAAGACGCAGCAGGACACCGGCGTGCTCACCCCCGGCGACCTGCAGTACCTCTGGCTGCCGCTGTCACACTCGTTCGGCAAGACGCTGCTGTGCGGGATCGTGTACGTCGGCCTGCCCACGTACGTCGACGGCCGCGTCGACAAGCTCATCGACAACCTCGGCAAGATCCAGCCGACGCTCATGTGCGCGGCCCCGCGAATCTTCGAGAAGGTCTACAACCGGGTCGTCACCGGCGCGCAGGCCGACGGCGGCGCGAAGTGGAAGATCTTCACCTGGGCGGTCGCGGTCGGCAAGCGCGCCTCCGCCGAGCGCCTGGCCGGCCGCCAGCCGAGCGGGACGCTGAAGCTGCAGGCCGCGGTCGCCGACCGGCTGGTCTTCAGCAAGCTGCGGGCCCGCCTCGGCGGCCGGATGCGCGCGATGGTCTCCGGCTCGGCGCCCCTGGCACCGGAGATCGCGGAGTTCTTCTTCGCCGCCGGCCTGCCCATCCTCGAGGGCTATGGCCTGACCGAGACGTCGGCCGGCTCCTTCGTCAACCGGGAGGGCCGCCCGCGCATCGGGACCGTCGGCGAGGCGCTCGGCGACCTCGAGGTCAAGCTCGACACCGACGGCGAGGTGCTGCTCAAGGGCACTCCGGTCATGCGGGGGTACCACAACCTGCCCGACGAGACCGCCGCCGCGTTCACCGAGGACGGCTGGTTCCGCACCGGCGACATCGGCGAGCTCGACGACCAGGGCTACCTGCGCATCACCGACCGCAAGAAGGACCTGATCAAGACCTCCGGCGGCAAGTACGTCGCGCCGAGCTACATCGAGGGCCTGTTCAAGTCCGTCTGCCCGTACACCTCGCAGGCCGTCGTCGTCGGCCAGGCCCGCAACTACGTGACGATGCTGGTCACGCTGGACCCCGACGCGATCAAGGGCTGGGCCGAGGGCACCGCGCTGGCGGGCAAGTCCTACGCCGAGATCGCCGCCTCCAAGGAGGCCGAGGCGCTCGTCGAGGGCTACGTCCAGGAGCTCAACGCCAAGCTCAACCGCTGGGAGACGGTGAAGAAGTTCGCCGTCCTCAGCCGCGACCTGTCCATCGAGGACGGCGAGCTCACCCCGTCGCTCAAGGTCAAGCGCCGCGTCGTGGAGAAGTCGTTCGCGCCGGATATCGAGCGCATGTATGCGGGCTCGCTCGCGGAGATCTGACAAGGACCTCACTCACACCCCACAGTGTCGTGGCCCCCGGGAACCGCCATCCCCGGGGGCCACGACGCGTTCGGGGGTCTGCCAGAAATACGGGACATGGGTAAAGCGCCCGGATGACTACCGATCCGTCCATGAACATGGTGGCGTTCCGGCTGCAGCGCGAAGGCGGCACGATCGTGACCGGGCACGGCCGCACCCGCGACGACGACGCCGTGCGCCAGGCGTGGGCCATGGTCCAGCGCGAGCACAACGCCGCGCCGGGCGAGGTCATGGAGTTGTACAGCGAGTGGGAGCCCTCGTTGGCCGACAACGTGTTCATCGCGAAGGCCTTCCCTCGGGCCAAGCTCACGTACTCCTTCTCCCGCCCGGCGAACGGCCAATGGGACGCCGCGTTCGCCGAGGCCCGCGCCACGATCGAGCGCGCGGAGGCCGAGCGGCGCATGCGCGAGGTCGACGAGCAGGGGCAGCTGGTGCCGGTGCTCTGGAGCCCGCGGACGGCGGCCGAGATGCTGCAGATGTTGCCGTACCGCGAAATCGTCCCCGGCGCCCTCGTCGTCACGGTCGCCGTGGCCGCGCCCACCCCGCGCGGGACGATCGGCATGAACCACGTGACCCGGGCCGGCCTGGGCGACACCCCGTTCGAGGAGCGCCTGGCGGCGGCGACCGAGTCGCTGACGCAGGGCCTGTCGATCAACGCCTACAACGACGGCGAGGTGTTCGGCGTGAGCCGCGAGGGCGGGTTCGCCGCCTCGGCGATCGCGCTGCCCGGCTTCGGCGCGCGGATGGCCCAGATCGTCGGCAGCGAGGACCTCGTCGTCGCCATCACCGACGCCGACTGCGCGTTCCTGGCCGCGGCGGGCTCGCCGGCCGCGCAGCACCTGCGGCAGATGGTCGCCGAGGCCCCGCGCGGCGGCCAGCCCGAGCCGACCCTCCTGCGGCTCAACGGCCGCGGCATCGCCGTGGCGTAAGGACGGCCGAGCGACGATCGCGCTCCCGACAAACGCTCAACGGCCGCGGCATCGCCGTGGCGTAAGGACGGCCGAGCGACAATCGCGCCCCCGACAAACGCTCAACCGCCGTGGCGTAAGAACGGCCGGGCGACGATCGCGCTCCCGACAAGCGCTCAACGGCCGCGGCATCGCCGTGGCATCAAAGGTGGCATAGGAACGATCAGGCGACGACCGCCGGTGTCGCCCAGGAGTGGCGGCGCGGGCGGTCCAGGTCGCTGCGGGCCTCGGCGAGCCGGCGCACCGCCTCGACCAGGTCCGCCTCCGGCAGCGTGAACGGCAGGCGCATGAAGCGCTCCATGGTGCCGTCGGCGCCGAAGCGCGGGCCCGGCGCGACGCGCACGCCCAGCTCCTCGGCCGAGCGGGCCAGGGCGCTGGACACCGGCGCGTCGAGCTCGGCCCAGATGACCATGCCGCCGCGGGGCAGCACGAAGCGCCACTCGGGCAGCTGCGCGCGCAGCGCTTCGGCGAGCGTGTCGCGCTGGACCAGCAGTTGCTTGCGCCGCGCGGCGACGATCGTGTCGCGCCGCTGCAGCAGCCGGACGGCGACGAGCTGGTCGAGCACCGGCGAGGCCATGTCGACGCCGACGCGGGCGGCGGCGAGGCGGGCGATGAGCGGCGCCGGGCCGCGCACCCAGCCGATGCGCAGGCCGCCCCAGTACGCCTTGCTCATGCCGCCGATCGTGAGCACCCGGGCCGTGCGGTCGAACGCGGCCACGGCGGGCGGCATCCCGCCCTCGGCGAGCTCGGGCTCCAGCGCCAGGTCGACGAAGGACTCGTCGATGATCAGGTCGGTGCCCGCGGCATGTGCCGTCGAGGGCAGCCGCTCGCGCAGCGAGGCCGGCATGAGGTGGCCGGTGGGGTTGTGGAAGTCCGAGATGAGGTACGCCACCCGCGCCTGCGCCGCGCGCACCGTCGACAGCAGCAGGTCGGCGTCCCAGCCGTCGGGGCCGATCGCGTAGGCGCTGATCCGCGCCCGGCCGGCGACGAAGGCGCTCAGCGCGTTGGGGTAGGTCGGCGTCTCCACCAGGGCGCGCTGGCCGGGCGCGACGAGCAGGCGCAGCAACAGGTCCAGCGCCTGCTGCACGCCGCCGGTGATCATGACCTGGTCGGGCTCGGTCGGCAGGCCGCGCTCGGTGTATTGGCGTGCGACGGCCTCGCGCAGCACGAGCAGCCCGGAGGGCTGGTAGCCGGGGCCGCACAGGTATGGCTCGAGGTCGGCGACGGCCTCGGCGGCGGCCGGCCCGGCCTCGGGCGGCGCGGGCATCGCCGCGCAGCCGAGGTCGATCAGGCCGGCGTCGTCGCTGGGCGTCCACAGCCCGGAGGTGCCGACGCGGTGCCCGGCCGGCAGCTCGGTCCAGCTCCCGGCGCCGCGACGGCTGGACACGTGCCCGCTCTCGCGCAGTTCCCGATAGGCGGCGGTCACGGTGGTACGGCTGATGCCCAGCGCCGCCGCGAGCTCGCGCTCGGCGGGCAGCCGGACGCCCAGGGCCAGGCGGCCGTCGATGAGCAGGCCGCGCACGGCGTTGGCGAGCACCACGTATTCGGGCCGGCGCCCGGCGGGGCCGCGCACCCCGACCGCGACCTGCCAGGCGTTGAGCATGCGGGCCAGTTGGGCGCCCCGGACGATCGCTGACAAGGCCAGTCCCCCCCTAATTGGCTTTCACACTCGACCGATTGGCCTCAGACTGGCATGCACCGGCTCGGCGGGCAAGTCCAATTCCCGCTCGCTTTCGGGGACCACCTTGCGCGGGGCGACCGCGCCCAGCAGGACGCCGCCGAGGATCGCCGCGCCGCCGACCAGGTCGTACCAGTGGATGTCCTCGTGCAGGAACAGCGCCGAGGACAGGATCGCGAAGATCGGCGCCAGGGCGGCGAAGGGCGCGACGGTCCCGGCGCCGTAGCGGGCGATCAGCCTGCCCCAGACCCCGAAGCCGAGCAGTGTCGACAGGTAGGCGATGTAGGCGATCGCGCCGACGGCGACCAGGTCGAGGCCCTTCAGGGCGCCCCAGACGTACGCCGGGCCGTCGACCGTCAGCGTCAGCAGGATCAGCGGCGGGGTGGCGACGGCGCTGACCCACACCATGAAGTTGAGCATGTTCTGCGCGGAGGCCTTGCGCATGGCGACGTTCGCCAGGCCCCATGCGGCGCCGGCCGCCACGACCAGCAGGAACGCGCCGAGCGGGCGGTCCAGGCCGAGCTGCGTCGCGATGAGCACGATGCCGGCGCCGGCCAGCACGACACCGGCCACGCGCCGCGGGCCCGGCCGGTCGCGCAGCAGGACGGTGGCGAAGACGAGGGTGAAGACGACCTGGCTCTGCAGTACCAACGCGGAAAGCCCCGACGGCAGACCGGCCGCCATCCCGGCGAAGAGCAGGGAGAACTTGACCACGCCGAGCGCGATGCCGGTGGCGATCACCCAGCGCCACGGCGCCTGCGGCCGCCCGACCAGGAACACCGCGGGCAGGGCCGCGACGCCGAAGCGCAGGGCGCAGAACAGCAGCGGCGACATGCTCGACAGGCCCACGTGGATGACCACGAAGTTGACGCCCCAGATGACGGTCACCACGATCGCCAGGGCGAGGTCGCGAGGTTTCATGCCTCGATGATTGGCCCGCCGAACTTGAAGTACCATCGAAAAGTTCTGCATTGTTGTTTTAGCATTGCTTCATGCTTGACCTTTCGCGGCTCCAGGCGCTCCGCGCGGTGCAGACGTTCGGCACGGTCACGGCCGCCGCGGGCGCGCTGCACTGCACGCCGTCGGCGGTCTCCCAGCACATCGCCAAGCTCGAGCGTGAGACGAAGACCACGCTCGTGGAGAAGGACGGGCGGCGGCTGCGGCTCACCGAGGCGGGCCGGGTCCTCGCCGAGCACGCCGGGCGGGTCCTCGCCGCGGTCGAGGAGGCCGAGGCGGCGCTCGCCGCGCACCAGGAGACGGTGTCGGGGCGCCTGAGCGTGTCGTCGTTCCCGACCGCGTGCCGCGGGCTGCTGCCCCATGCGCTGCGCCGGCTCGCCGCGGACCACCCGGGCCTCGAGCCGACGCTGCTGGAGACCGACCGCGAGTCGAGCTTCGACGGCATCCTGCGCGGCATCATCGACGTAGCCCTCATCGACGAGTGGCTGGAGATCCCGGTGACCTACCCGCCGGGCGTGGCCAGCGTCGAGCTGGGCCTGGACGTCGGCGACCTGATGCTGCCGGCCGCGCACCCCCTCGCCCGCGGCGTCGGGCCGGTCACGCTCGACGAGGTCCGCGAGGAGCGCTGGATCGGCGCGACGCCGGGCACCGTCTGCAACGAGTGGCTGCTGCGCATGCTGCCCGGCCTGCAGCCGTCGATCCTGGTCAACGAGTTCGAGACGCAGTTGACCTTCGTCGCCGAGGGGCTCGGGGTGGCGTTCGTGCCGCGGCTGGCCCGCACCGCGCTGCCGGCCGGCGTCGTGGCCCGGCCGGTCACCCCGGAGGCGGCCCGGCGGGTCTCCGTCGCGTGGCGCGCGGCGGCCGCGGTGCGCCCGGCGATCGGGGCCACCGTCTCGGCCCTGCAGGACGCCTGGCGGCACCGGGCGAGCCCGGCCGTCCCCGGGTTGGACCTACCCGAGTGGGTGCCCGGGCGGGACGTCATTCACGTGGTTTAGCCCAGTTCAGGCGTCTCGTCCGGGCCCCCTGGACCGCGAGGCGTTCATTCATCATATTCACTTCTGCGGGTTTTCGGGCCGCCCCTTACATTCATTGCTATGGCCCTCTTCCGTTCCCGGACGGCGACCGGCGCCGGCATCCTGGCGACGCTGCTCCTGGTGCTCATCTTCGGCAACCAGATCTTCACGGAATGGGTCGACCGCCATAGTGACGGGTCGACCGTTTGGGGATTCTTCCTGCGCATGCTCGCCTGGCCGCGGTGGTGGATCAGCCCGCGCGACGGCTCCGGCAGCGCGGCCCGGGAGCTGCTCGCGAACGACCTGCGGGCGTTGCTGGTGATCCTCTTCGTTGCGTTGGTGCTGTCCGTGTCGGCCAAGACCGTGGCCGGCGGCGGGGGCGCGTTCGTCATCGGCTGGGCCTCGCTGATCTTCGGCGCCGCCCTCGCCGCCTTCACCACGGCGTTCCTCGTCTCGGACCCGACGATGCTGGGCGCCCTCAACGCGGCCGCGGCCGCCTCCGGCTACGGCCTCTTCGTCGGCTGGATCGTCGGCATCGCCGTCGCCGCCGGAAAGAAGGCCGACTAGCGAACCGGGTGCCCGGCCTCGCGCAGGGCAACCTTGACGTCACCGATCGCCAGCTCGCCGAAGTGGAACACACTCGCGGCGAGCACGGCGTCGGCGCCGGCGGCGACGGCCGGTGCGAAGTCGCCGACCTTGCCGGCCCCGCCGCTGGCAATGACGGGGATGCCGACCACCGCGCGGACCGCCTCGATCAGCTCCAGGTCGAAGCCGTCCTTGGTGCCGTCGGCGTCCATCGAGTTGAGCAGGATCTCGCCCGCCCCGAGCTCGGCGACCCGGGCCGCCCACTCGACGGCGTCGAGGCCCGCGCCGCGGCGCCCGCCGTGCGTGGTCACCTCGAAGCCGCTGGGCTGCCCCTCGGCCCGGCGCACGTCGAGCGACAGCGTGAGGACCTGGTTGCCGAAGCGCTGCGCGATCTCGGCGATGAGCTCCGGGCGGGCGATCGCGGCCGTGTTCACCCCGACCTTGTCCGCTCCGGCGCGCAGCAGCGTGTCGACGTCCCCGACGCTGCGCACGCCGCCGCCGACGGTGAGGGGGATGAAGACCGTCTCCGCGGTACGCCGGACGACGTCCAGCATCGTCGCGCGCCCGTCGGCGGAGGCCGTCACGTCGAGGAAGACCAGCTCGTCGGCGCCGGCGGCGTCGTAGGCAGCGCCCAGCTCGACCGGGTCGCCGGCGTCGCGCAGGTTGAGGAAGTTGACGCCCTTCACAACCCGGCCCGCGTCAACGTCCAGGCAAGGGATCACCCGCACCGCGACGCTCATTCGGACTCCTCCAGCACCTGCAGCGCCTCGGCGACGGTGAAGGCTCCGGCGTACAGCGCCTTGCCCACGATCACGCCCTCGACCCCGGCCGGCTCGAGCGCGGCCAGCTGGCGCAGGTCGTCGAGCTTCGACACGCCGCCGCTGGCGATCACCGGCTTCTTCGTCCGGCCGGTGACCTCCAGCAGCAGGGTCAGGTTGGGGCCGGTCAGCGTGCCGTCGCGCATCACGTCGGTCACCACGTAACGGGCGCAGCCGGCCTTCTCGAGCCGGTCGAGGACCTCGAACAGGTCACCGCCCTCCTTGGTCCAGCCGCGCGCCGCGAGCTGGTGACCCCGCACGTCCAGCCCCACCGCGACCTGGTCGCCGTAGGTGGCGCAGACGTGGTCGCACCAGTCCGGGTTCTCCAGCGCCGCGGTGCCCAGGTTGACCCGGGTCGCGCCGGTGGACAGCGCGGCCTTCAGCGACGCCTCGTCGCGGATGCCGCCGGAGAGCTCGACCTGCACGTCGAGGCGTCGCACCACGTCGGCGAGCAGCGCAGCGTTGGAGCCCCGCCCGAATGCCGCATCGAGGTCGACGAGGTGGATCCACTCCGCGCCCTGCCGCTGCCAGGCCAGCGCGGCCTCGAGCGGGTCGCCGTAGGTGGTTTCGCTGCCGGCGGCGCCCTGGACGAGACGGACCGCCTGGCCGTCGGCGACGTCGACGGCGGGCAGGAGCTGCAGAGCCATGAGAGTTCAGATCCTTCGGTCCAGGACGAGCACGGTTAGCGCCGGAGTGGCGACGATGACGATCGCGCTGATGCCGATCCGGGCCGGCCAGGAGTCGATGAGCAGCCAGACCAGGGCCAGGACGACCAGCACGATGGTGAGGATGACGGCCCGTTGCGCGCGGGACCGGCGAGCGAAAAGCTTACCGGTGCGCCCGACGCGGACCTTGGGCACCAGCCGCCGCATTGCGGCCCGGCGCACGCGTTTGCGCTCGTGGCGGCGCATGCGTTCGGCGCGCTCCGCCTCCAGCAGCGCGCGTCGCTTCGCCCTCTCCTTGCTCACGTGCTCAGAGGGTTTCGAGCCAGTTCGCGAGCAGCGTGGCGCCCGCGTCGCCGGACTTCTCCGGGTGGAACTGGGTCGCGCGCAGCACGTCGGTCTCGAACGCGGCGACGAACGGCTCGCCGTGCACCGCCGTGGCCACCCGCACGCCGGCCTCGGCCTGCGCGTCGATGACCGTCGGGGCGTAGGAGTGCACGAAGTAGAAGCGGGTCTCGGCCGGCAGGCCCGCGCCGAGGACCGAGTCGCCCGGCCAGGTCACCGTGTTCCAGCCCATGTGCGGCACGACCGGCGCCTGCAGCCGGGTCACCGTGCCGGGCGCCAGCCCCAGGCCCTTGGTGACCACGCCGTGCTCCTCGCCGGAGTCGAACAGGATCTGCATGCCGACGCAGATACCCAGCACCGGCGCGCCCGCGCGGACCCGCTCGGCGATCGTCGGGCCGGCGCCGAGCTCCTCAATGCCGGCCATGCACGCCGCGTAGGCGCCGACGCCGGGCACGACCAGGCCGTCGGCCCGCGCCGCCTTGCCCAGGTCCGAGGTCACCTCGACGTCCGCGCCGACCCGCGCCACGGCCCGCTCCGCCGAGCGGAGGTTGCCCGAGCCGTAGTCGAGAATCACCACTCGTTTCGCCACGGATACTCCCCCTCTCTCAGAGCCACAGCAGCCCGCCGGCCGCGGACAGAGCGGCCAGCACCAGCGTGATCACGAACGGCACCTTGGACTTGCTCTGCTGGCGCAGCGACAGCGCCCCGCCGAGCAACAGCCCGGCCAGCGCGAGCAGCAGAATGCTCACAGCGCGCCCTTGGTGCTCGGCACCGCGCCGGCGTTGCGGGGGTCGATCGCGCACGCCTGGCGCAGCGCCCGGGCGACGGCCTTGAACTGCGCCTCGACGATGTGGTGCGCGTCGGGCTGTGCGCCGTGGCGGCCGGCCCGCAGGATGCTCACGTGCAGCGTGACCCGCGCCGAGTGGCCGAAGGACTCCCAGATGTGCCGGGTCAGGCTCGTCGGGTAGTTGCCGCCGATGTGCGGCGCGATGTTGGCGGGCTCGTCGTGCACCACGTAAGGCCGGCCGGACAGGTCGACCACCGCCGAGGCGAGCACCTCGTCCAGCGGGACCTGGGCGTGGCCGTACCGGGTCACGCCGGCCTTGTCCCCGAGCGCCTCGGCGAACGCGGCGCCGAGCGCGAGCGCGGTGTCCTCGACGGTGTGGTGGGCATCGATCTCCAGATCCCCCACCGTCTGTACCCGAAGATCGAACCCGCCGTGCTTGGCGATCTGGTTGAGCATGTGGTCGTAGAAGCCCACGCCGGTGGAGATCTCCCCGACGCCGGTGCCGTCGAGGTCGAGCTCGACCAGGACCTTGGTCTCCTTGGTGACGCGCTCGATCCGGGCGGTACGGCTCACGGCACCTGCGCTTCGCTCCGGCACCGTCGTGAGCTGAAACCCTGCCACGCCGCTTCGCTCCAAACCGCTCACAACAGCTCCTCGAGTGCATTCAGGAAAGCGCTGGTCTCCTCGGGCGTGCCCGCGGTCACGCGCAGCCAGCCGGCCAGGCCGACGTCGCGGATCAGCACGCCCCGGTCGAGCAGGGCCTGCCACACGCCCTTGCTGTCGCCGCGCGGCGCGCCGAACAGCACGAAGTTGGCGTCGCTGTCGGCGACCGGAAGGCCCCAGCCGCGCAGCGTCGCCACGATGCGGTCCCGCTGCTCCTTGACCGCGTCCACGGTCGACAGCAGCGCATCCGTGTGCGCGAGCGCCGCGCGGGCGACCGCCTGGGTCATGGCGCTGAGGTGGTACGGCAACCGCACCAGCTGCACCGCGTCGACCACGGCCGCGTTGGCCGCCAGGTAGCCGACCCGCCCGCCGGCCAGCGCGAACGCCTTGCTCATCGTGCGGGTGACGACCAACCGGGGGTACCGCTGCAGCAGGCTCAGGGCGAAGACCGTGCCCTTGCGGGCGAACTCCGCATAGGCCTCGTCGACGATGACCATGCCCTCGGCGGCCTCGGCGACCGCCTCGACGACGTCCAGCGGCAGCGCGGTGCCGGTCGGGTTGTTGGGCGAGCACAGGAAGACCAGGTCCGGCCGGTGCTCGCGGACCTTCGCCACGGCGTGCTCGGCGGTCAGCTCGAAGTCCTCGCCGCGGCGCCCGTCGACCCACGCCGTGCCCGTGCCGGCGGCCAGCAGCGGATGCATCGAATACGACGGCGTGAAGCCCAGCGCGGTGCGCCCTGGCCCGGCGAAGGTCTGCAGCAGCTGCTGCTGGATCTCGTTGGAGCCGTTGGCGGCCCACACGTCCTTCCAGGTCAGCCCGTGCCCCAGGTACGTCGCCAGGTCCGTGCGCAGCGCAACGGCGTCCCGGTCCGGATACCGGTTGAGATCGCGCAACACCGCGGAAAGCGACTTCTCCATCTCCGCAACGGCCGCATCCGGTACCGGATAAGAGTTCTCGTTCGTGTTGAGGCGCACGGCCACGTCGAGCTGCGGCGCGCCATACGGGGTCATGCCGCGCAGCTCGTCGCGCAGCGGCAGGTCGTCGAGCGTCGTCATCCGTTGAACCGCACCTTCACCGCGGCGCCGTGCGCCGGCAGGTCCTCGGCGTCCGACAGCGCCACCACGTGCCCGGCGACCTGCTGGAGCGCGTCGTGCGAGTACTCGATGAGCTGCACGCCGCGCAGGAACGTCTGGGTCGACAGCCCGGACGAGTGCCGGGCGCAGCCGCCGGTCGGCAGGACGTGGTTGGAGCCCGCGCAGTAGTCGCCGAGCGACACCGGCGACCACGCGCCGACGAAGATCGCGCCGGCGTTGCGCACCCGCTCGGCCACCGCCCGCGGGTCGCGGGTCTGGATCTCCAGGTGCTCGGCGCCGTATGCGTCCACGACCCGCAGCCCCTGCGCGAGGTCGCCCACCAGTACCGTCGCCGACTGCGGCCCGTTCAGCGCCTCGGTGACCCGCTCGATGTGCCTGGTCGCCGCGACCTGCCGCGCGACCTCGGCGTCCACCGCGTCCACGAGCTCCACCGACGTCGTGACCAGCACGCTCGCCGCCAGCGGGTCGTGCTCCGCCTGGCTGATCAGGTCCGCGGCCACGTGCCGCGGGTCGGCGCTGTCGTCCGCCAGGATCGCGATCTCGGTCGGCCCCGCCTCGGCGTCGATGCCGACGGTCCCGCGCAGCATCCGCTTCGCGGCCGTCACCCAGATGTTGCCCGGCCCGGTGATCATGTCGACCGGCGCGCACGCCGGCTCCTCGTCGCTGAACCCGTAGCCGAACATGGCGATCGCCTGCGCGCCGCCCACCGCGTACACCTCGTCGACCCCGAGCAGCGCGCACGCCGCCAGGATGTTCCGGTTCGGCAGGCCCGTGTCCTTCTGCGGCGGGCTCGTCACGGCGATCGACTCGACCCCCGCCGCCTGCGCCGGAACGACGTTCATGACCACGCTCGACGGATACACGGCCAGGCCGCCCGGCACATACAGCCCGACGCGCCCGACCGGCAGCCACCGCTGTGTCACCGTGCCGCCCTCGCCGAGCACCGTCGTGACCTCGGTGCGGCGCTGGTCCTCGTGCACCTTCCGGGCCCGGGCGATCGACTCGAGCAGCGCGGCCCGGACGGCGGGCTCGAGCTCGGCCTCGGCCCGCTCGATCTCCTCCGTGGGCACCCGCAGCTGCTTCACCTCGAGGCCGTCGAAGCGATGGGTGGCCTCCCGGATCGCGCTCGCGCCATGCTCGCGCACTGCTTCGACGGTCGGACGCACCTGCTCGGTGGCGACGGTGACGTCGATGGCGGCTCGGGGCAGCAGACGGCGCGGGTCCTCGGCGGAGCCGCGCAGGTCGATCCGGTTCAACACCCTTGCGAGTCTATTCGGCGCCGCCAGCGGTTATGCGTCCCCGTCCCGCCTGGCGGTCTGTCCGCTTCTTGCCGCTGTTACCTGCGTCGCCATCGCCCTAGGGCTGGGCGTTCTGCCGGGCCTTCGCCCAGCGCCAGTTGGTCTCGGCCGGCTCGGGGGCCGGCCCTGGGAGCGGATCGGCGTCGTCGCGCTCCATCCCGTCGATGGCCAGCGCCAGGTAGCGCCGGCGCAGCTGGACGCTGCGATCGCGGTCGGGCAGCCGGATCGCCGCGCACGCCTCCAACAGCAGCGTCACGTCGGCCAGCACGAAGTCGGCCCGCAGCCGCCCGCCGGCGTGCGCCCGGGCGACGAGCCGCTCGACGAGCTCGTTGGCCCGCACCGCGTCGGCCCCCATCTCGGGCGTCGGCGTGAAGGTCCCCGCCAGGTGCACGGTGAGCGCATGGACGTCGGCGTCGACGACGTTGCGCAGGAAGGTCGTCAGCGCGTCCCAGCCTTCATTCATGTCGCCACCGTCGACGGCCGCGTCGATGAACGCCTTGAGCCCGTCGTGGCACAGGGTGCGCAGCAGGTCCTCCTTGCCCGCATAGCGCCGGTACAGCGCGCTGATGCCCACCCCGGCCCGCTCGGCCACGGCGGAGATGGGCGCCTTCGGGTCCTCGATGAACACGTCACGGGCCGCGGCGAGGATGGCGCCGTCATTGCGGGCGGCCTCGCGCTTACGCCCTTGAAGCGGTGTGGTCATGACCCACACCATACCACCGGAACGGACTGTTCCGATCCGGTTCGCAGCACACCGCCGCCCCCGCTTCCGCGGTTCGCAGCGCACCGTCGCCCCCCGCTTCCGCGCTTCACAGCGCACCACCGGCCCGCCCGCCTCCGCGCTTCACAGCGCACCACCGGCCCGCCCGCCTCCGCGCTTCACAGCGCACCGCCGGCCCGCCCGCTTCCACGCTTCGCGTGAGGCGCACCGCCATGTCGCCCTCGCCGACGATCGCACCGCCGCCGGCGAGGGCGATCCGCCCGGGACGCCTATTGGAACGGAGCATTCCGTTCTGCTATGCTCGAGACAACGGAATGAAGCGTTCCGTTCCGGCTAGCAGCGGAGGATGTCATGAAGGAGTTCCGGGTCGAGGTGCCGCAGGCCGCGATCGACGAGCTGCGGGCGCGGCTGCAGCGGACGATCTGGCCGAACGAGCTCGACGGCGTCGGCGACGAGTACGGAGTGGCCCGGGGACGGGTCGAGGAGCTCGCGCGGTACTGGCTGGAGGAGTTCGACTGGCGTGCGGTCGAGGCGCGGCTCAACGCGTATCCGCAGTTCCTCACCGAGATCGACGGCGAGACCATCCACTTCCTGCACGTGCGCTCCGCGAACCCGGACGCCCTGCCCCTGATCCTCACGCACGGGTGGCCGGGCTCCGTCGTGGAGTACCTGGACGCCATCGAGCCGCTGTCGAAGGACTTTCACCTGGTCATCCCGTCGCTGCCGGGCTACGGGTTCTCCGGCCCGACGCGCGGGCGGGGTTGGAACCGGTACCGGACGGCAAAAGCGTGGAACGAGCTCATGTCCCGCCTCGGGTACGAGCGGTTCGGCGCGGTCGGCAACGACGCCGGCTCGATGATCGCCCCCGAGCAGGGCCGCCTGGCGCCGGAGCGGGTGATCGGCGTGCACGTGACGCAGCTGTTCTCGTTCCCCAGCGGCGACCCCGCCGAATTCCAGGACCTCACCGACGTCGGCCAGCGCGCGCTGGCCAAGCTGCAGTGGTTCTACGAGAACAAGATGTCCTTCAACGTGCTGCAGAGCCAGCAACCCCAGACCCTGGCGTTCGCGCTGGCCGACTCCCCCGCCGGCCTGCTCGCGTGGCAGTCGCAGCTCTTCGGCGAGACCCTCGACGCGGACTTCGTGCTCGCCAACGTGGCCATCTACTGGTTCACCGGCACCGCGGCCTCGTCGATGCGCTTCTACTACGAGGAGGCCCACGCGACCGGCAAGCCCGAGACCCCGACCACCACCCCCACCGGCCTCGCAATGTTCTTCGGCGACTTCGAGTCGATCCGCCGCTTCGCCGAACGCGACCACGCCAACATCGTCCAGTGGCACGCGTACGGCTACCCCGAGTCCCCGGCCGCACCCACGACCGGCGGGAACGACGCGGCCGGGCATTACGCCGCGCACGAGGCCACCGATGTGCTGGTCGCCGATGTCCGGAGTTTCTTCAAGACCCTCTCCTGAGGGCCGCCGGGCGCAAGCTCGGCTACGCTTCGGCTCGTGGAGGCACCGAACGATCCGGAGCGCACGCGAACGCTCCTGCCGCTCTTTCCGCTCGGCACGGTGTTGTTCCCCGGCCTGGTGCTGCCGCTGCACGTGTTCGAGCCGCGGTACCGCACCCTCGTGCAGCACCTCACCGAACTCCCGGCGGACCTCCCCCGGGAGTTCGGTGTCGTGGCGATCCGCCGCGGCTGGGAGGTCGGCCGGCAGACCGAGTCGACGGACGCGGCGATCACCGCCGGCGAGTCGCTGTCGCTGTACGAGGTGGGATGCGCCGCCGAGATCAGGCAGATCACCGAGCTCCCCGACGGCCGATTCGACCTCATGACCGTCGGCCGCCGCCGCTTCCGCCTGCTGGGCCTGGCCCGCAACGACACCCCGTACCTCACCGGCGAGGTCGAGTGGCTCCCCGAGCCCAAGGGCGAGCCGGACCGCGAGAGCGAGCTGGCGGCCGGGGTGCTCGCCGCCTACCAGGACTACCTGCGCGCGGTACGCGCCGACGACGACGGCGAGCAACTGCCCGACGACCCGACGGTCCTGTCCTACCTCGTCGCCGCGACGGCCTCCCTGACCCTGGAGGACCGCCAGTCACTGCTGGCCGAGCCCGACACGATCAGCCGCCTCAAGGCCGAGCGCGCCCTGCTGCGCCGCGAGGCCGCCCTGCTCGGCCAGGTCCGCGCCGTCCCCGTCGCCCTGGGCGACCTGGCGGTTCCCTCCAGCCCGAACTGAGCCTCGCCCTTCGTCGCTCGCCGAGCCGTGCGGCAGCGCTCCCATCGATCGACGAAACACTCGACCCCGGCCGGCACCGGTCGGGGTCGAGTTTCAGTGTTTCCGGTCCTGACCGCGGGTGCACGCCCTACCGAGGCAGGCACTCGAACGAGAGTCGAACTCGGTAAGGCGGGTCAGCTGCGCGGGGCCTCGGCGGACGGAGGCTCCGGCTCCGTGGCCGATTCCGGGGTAGCCGAGGGCCAACCCGCGGCCGCATGCGTCGGATTGGCGGCGGCGCTCGGCCAGCCCCCGGTCGTGCCGGGCACGCCCCGGGCGATCGGGTGGTGGCCGTCGCTCGAACCGGCCGCTGCAGGCTGGGCACCGTTCGGACCCGCGACGGAAGGCTGACCGTCGAACGAGCCGCCGAGCGTCGGCTGGGCGTCGTCCGAACCCGCGAACCCGGGATAGCCGCCGTCGGAACCGGCCGGGGCATGTTCGGCGCCGTCCGGGCCCGCGGGCCAGGGCTGGCCACCGCCGGAACCGGCCGGGCCCGCGGGCCAGGGCTGGGCGCCTTGCGAGTCCGTGGGGGCGTAGAGGCCGTTGGGCGCAGGCGGGTAGGGGGCCGCCTGCGGGTCCTGGCCGAGGCCGGCCTGGCCTTCGGCGGTCGGCCGGAACTGCGGGTCCAGGTACTCCGCGGGCATGTTGTCGTAGCGGAGCGTCGGGGAGGCGTGGAAGCCGGCCAGGCCGGTGTAGACCGCGGCGGCGGACAGAGCCTGGACCAGCATGGTGCCGCGGACCCAGGGGATGAAGCCCAGGTAGAGGCTCGATGTGCCGGTGCGGAGCTTGACCGGGCGGAAGATGTGGGTGTCGACCGGGGCGTGGTTGACCTGGTCGACGTAGTAGGACCAGCCGATCTTGTTGCCGAGCCAGGCGGCCAGGACCGAGGCGGCGGCGGAGCCGACCACCAGGGCGGCCAGGAGGATCGGGCCGCGGTAGCGGCGGAGCAGGAACCAGGCGGCCACGGCGATGAGGATGCCCATGGCGATGGACATCAGGAGGAAGTAGCCGTCGTCGGCCCAGTAGCCTTCGGGCTCGCCCTCGATCGGGTAGGGGCCGTATTGCGTTTGGACCAGTTCCACGTGAGGGGCGAGCTTCGACCACAACAGGCCGAAGGGGGCGCCCAGGCCGAAGACCACCACCGCGACGAGCAGGGCGAACAGCAGCTCGCGGCCGCGAGGCACGCTGGCCGCGGCGGTGGGGGCCATCGGCTGTTCGACGGGCGAAATCGGGGCGATGCTCACGATCCCATCCTGCCAGGCGCGGCGGCCGATCCGGCAAGTGAGTCCGCGACGGACCCCGATCCCGGCGAGTGACCCGAATCGGATAGATCCGCCGGGGTCGCCACATTTCCTGAATCGAGCGGATCCGTCGAAGGAGCCGAACCCGCAGCACCCGGCGATGACGACGGCCCGAACGAGGACGAAGCCGAGGACGAGGGCGGCGGCAGGGTCAGGTCGGGGAGGGTCAGGTCCATGGCCATCAGGCGGGGGGCCTCCTCGCGGCGGTCGACCCGGCCCTTCACCGCGACCACCGCGTCCTCCGCGACCCACTGGTCGACCAGCTCGTAGGTGTCCGGGAAGAACATGACCTCGACGCTGCCGTCCAGGTCCTCCAGGACGGCCGACGCCCAGGGGCGGCCCTGGCGGGTGACCTTGCGCTGGACGCCCGACAGGATGCCGGCCAGGCGGACGACGGCGCCGTCGGGGACCGTGCCCTCCTCGACCAGGGCGGCGATCGGGCGGTCGGCGGCGGCGCGCAGGATGTGCTCCAGGCCGCGCAGGGGGTGATCGGAGACGTAGAGGCCGAGCATCTCGCGCTCGAAGGCGAGGCGCTCGGGCTTGTCCCACTCCATCGCCGGGACCGGCGGGGCGGTCATCAGCGGGGCGCCGAACAGGTCGAACTGGCCCATGGCCTCGTTGCGCTTCACGCCCATGACGGCGTCGAGGGCGTCGGCGTGGATGCTCAGCAGGCCGCGGCGCGAGTGGCCGAGGGAGTCGAAGGCGCCGGCCTTGATGAGCGACTCGATCGTCTTGCGGTTGCACACGACCTGGTCGACCTTGGCGAGGAAGTCGTAGAAGTCGGTGAAGGCGCCCTTCTCGCGCCGGGCCCGGATGATCGCCTCGACCGCGGCACCGCCGACGTTGCGGACGGCGCCGAGGCCGAAGCGGATGTCGGGGCCGTCGGCGGCGAAGCGGCCCTGCGAGGAGTTGACGTCGGGCGGCAGCACGCGGATGCCCATGTGCCGGCACTCGGCGAGGTAGACGGCCGAGCGGTCCTTGTCGCCGCCGACCGAGGTGAGCAATGCGCTCATGTACTCGGCGGGGAAGTTGGCCTTGAGATACGCCGTCCAGTAGGCCACCAGGCCGTAGGCCACGCTGTGCGCCTTGTTGAAGGCGTAGTCCGAGAACGGCACGAGGATGTCCCAGAGGGTGCGGATCGCGCCCTCCGAGTAGCCGCGCTCGCGCATCGCCGGCGCGAACAGCGTGAACTCCTCGTCGAGGATCTCCTTCTTCTTCTTGCCCATCGCCCGCCGCAGCCGGTCGGCGGCGCCGAGCGTGTAGCCGGCGACGCGCTGCGCGATCGCCATGACCTGCTCCTGGTAGACGATCAGGCCGTAGGTGTCGCCGAGGATGTCGGCGAGCGGCTCGGCCAGCTCGGGGTGGATCGGCGTGACCGGGCGCCGGCCGTTCTTGCGGTCGGCATACTCGTTGTGCGCGTTGGCGGCGATCGGGCCGGGCCGGTAGAGCGCGCCGACGGCGGAGATGTCGGCGAAGCCGTCCGGTGCCATCGCCCGCAGCAGCTGGCGCACCGGCGTCGCGTCGAACTGGAACACACCGAGCGTGTCGCCGCGCGATAGCAGCTCGTAGGTGGGCCCGTCGTCCAGCGGCGCGTCCTCGATCGCGAGGGACACGCCGCGGTTGTGCCGGATCGCCTCGAGCGCGTCGTCGAGAATCGTGAGGTTGCGCAGCCCGAGGAAGTCCATCTTGAGCAGGCCCATGGCCTCGCAGGCGCCCATGTCCCACTGGGTGATGATGGCGCCGTCCTGCTCGCGGCGCTGGATCGGCAGCACCTCGAGCAGCGGCTCGCGGGACAGGATGACGCCGGCCGCGTGCACGCCCCACTGCCGCTTGAGCCCCTCCAGGCCGCGGGCGGTGTCGACGACCGTGCGCACCTCGGTCTCGGACTCGTAGAGCCGGCGCAGCTCGCCGCCCTCCTTGTGCCGCGGGTGCGCCGGGTCGAACACCCCGGACAGCGGCATGTCGCGGCCGAGCACCGGCGGCGGGACCGCCTTGCTGATCCGCTCGCCCAGGGAGAACGGGAAGCCGAGCACCCGGGCCGCGTCCTTGATCGCCGCCTTGGCCTTGATCGTCCCGTACGTGATGATCTGCGACACCCGGTCGGCGCCATACTGCTCGGTGGCGTATTGGATCATCTCGCCGCGCCGGCGGTCGTCGAAGTCGATGTCGATGTCGGGCATGCTCGGTCGCTCGGGGTTGAGGAACCGCTCGAAGAGCAGCCCGTGCGCGAGCGGGTCGAGCTCGGTGATGCCGAGCGCGAACGCGACCAGGGACCCGGCCGCCGAGCCGCGCCCCGGCCCGACGCGGATGCCCTCGCGGTGGGCGTGCGCGACGAGGTCGGCGACGACGAGGAAGTAGCCGGCGAGGCTGGCGCCGGTGATCACCGACAGCTCGTATTCCGCCTGGCGGGCGTGCGGCTCGGGCACGCCGGTGGGAAAGCGCCGGGCCAGCCCGCGGGCGACGTCGGCCTGCAGGTGTGAGTCCTCCGTCTCGCCGGGCGGCACCGGGAAGCTCGGCATCAGGCGGCGAGGGACGAAGACCTCGGCGTAGTCGCCGATGCGCGCCGCGATCTCCAGCGTGGCGTCGCAGGCGCCGGGGACCTCGGCGTCCCAGAGCCGGCGCATCTCCTGCGCGGACTTGAGGTAGAAGTCGCGGGCGTCGAACTTGAAGCGCTTCGGGTCGGCGAGCGTCGTCGCCGACTGCACGGCGAGCAGCGCCTCGTGCGCGTCGGCGTCGCCGGCGAACGTGTAGTGCAGGTCGTTGGTGGCCACCGGGGTGAGCCCGAGCCGCTTGCCGAGGCGCAGCAGGTCGGCGCGGACCCGCGTCTCGATGCCGAGGCCGTGGTCCATGAGCTCCAGGTAGAGGTTGCCGGCGCCGAAGATGTCGCGCAGCTCCCCCGCGGCGGTGCAGGCCCGCTCGAAGTCGCCGATGCGCAGCCAGGTCTGGATCTCTCCGGACGGGCAGCCGGTCGTGGCGATGACGCCCCCGGCGTGCTCCTGCAGCAGCTCCCGGTCGGCGCGGGGCTTGTAGAAGTAGCCCTCCAGGCTGGAGCGGGACGACAGCCGGAAGAGGTTGCGCAGGCCGGTGGCGTCGGCGGCGAGGAGTGTCAGGTGGGTGTATGCGCCGCCGCCGGAGACGTCGTTCTCGCCGCCGTCGGCCCAGCGCACGCGGGTGCGGTCGCGGCGGTGGGTGCCGGGCGTCAGGTAGGCCTCCACGCCGAGGATCGGCTTGATCCCGGCGCGGGTCGCCTGGTGGTAGAAGTCGTGCGCGCCGAACATGTTCCCGTGGTCGGTCATGGCGAGCGCCGGCTGCCCGAGCCGCGCCGCCTCGCCGAAGAGCGGCCCCAGGCGCGCCGCACCGTCGAGCATCGAATACTCGGTGTGCACGTGCAGATGTACGAAAGACTCCCCCACGGCCCCGAACCTATCGCCGGGGTACGACATTTTGCGAGACACTCCACGTCATGATCGACCGTGACCGGCTCGGCGCACTGTTGCGCCGCGAGCGAGCCACCTTCGCCGAGCGCAACCCGCGCTCGGCGGCCGAGTACGAACGAGCCGGGCACCTCTTCGGCCGGGTGCCGATGACCTGGATGAACAAGAAGGCGGCGGGCTTTCCGCTGTACCTCGCCACCGCCCGCGGCGCCACCGTGACCGACGTCGACGGGCACGAGTACATCGACTTCTGCCTCGGCGACACGGCCGCGATGGCCGGGCACTCCCCCGAGCCCGTGGTCGCCGCGGTCCGGGAGCGCTTCGACACCCTCGGCGGCGCGTGCGCGATGCTGCCGACCGCCGACGCGGCCTGGGTCGGCGACGAGCTGACCAGGCGCTTCGGCGTCAGCCGCTGGAGCTTCGCGCTGACCGCGACCGACGCCAACCGCTGGGCGATCCGCCTGCTGCGCGCGGTGACGGGCCGGCCGAAGATCCTGTTCAACAGCTACTGCTACCACGGCTCGGTCGACGAGTCGCTGATCGTCCTGGACTCCCAGGGGCGATCGGTCAGTCGCGACGGCAACGTCGGCGCGCCGGTCGACGTGACCGAGACGAGCCGGGTGGCGGAGTACAACGACCTCGCCGGCCTCGAACGCGAGCTGGCGCACGGCGACGTCGCCGCGGTGATCATGGAGCCGGCGCTGACCAACATCGGCATCGTCCTGCCCGAGCCGGGCTACCTGGAGGGCGTGCGGGAGCTGACCCGCACGTACGGCACCTACCTGGTCAACGACGAGACGCACACGTTCTCGGCCGGCCCCGGCGGCGCGACGGGCGCCTGGGGCCTGCAGCCGGACGTGGTCACCATCGGCAAGGCGATCGGCGGCGGCATCCCGTCGGCTGCGTACGGTTTGTCGGAAGAGTTCGCCCAAAGGGTAGAAAATACGAAAAATCTCGATCTCATCGACATGGGCGGCGTCGGCGGCACCCTGGCCGGCAACGCCCTGTCAATCGCCGCGACACGGGCAACGCTCGAACACGTCCTGACAAAACCAAGCTTTGACCGAATGTCCGAAATGTCAGCACAATTCGCGAACGACGTCCAACGCGTCATCGACGCATACGACCTGCCGTGGTCAGTCACGCAGCTCGGGGCACGGGTCGAGTATCGATTCGCGAAACCGGCGCCGAGAACGGGTACCGAATCACATGCGGCAAGCGACGCGGACCTGGAGGATTTCCTCCACGTCTATCTCGCGAACCGCGGCATCCTGCTGACCCCGTTCCACAACATGGCCCTGATGTCCCCCGCGACGACCGAGGAGCAGGTCGAGCGGCACCACAAGGCGTTCGAGGGGGCGATCGAGGAGCTCAGCGCGCGTAGGGGTCCATCATGACGGCGGCCGCCCGCAGCCAGGCCCGCTTGGTCGCCGGCGCCAGCATCGGATACTCGATGTTGGAGCCGCTCTCCAGCGCCGGGTCGTAGGGCACCACGACGACGGCCCGGGTCCGGGTGCGGAAGTGCCCGGCCAGGTCGTCGATGAGCGGCGTCGGGTTGGGCGTCGGGCACGACAGCAGGGTCACCGCGTTGGCGACCAGCTCCTCCATGCCGGCCTCGTCGAGCAGGTCGAGCATCCAGTCGGCGGTGAACGCGGCATCCTCGCGCGGCACGCTGGTGACGACCAGCTGGTCGGCGGTCTGCAGCACGGTCTGCCAGTTCGGGCTCTCGACATTGTTGCCGGTGTCGACGCAGATTACGTCGTGGGTGCGGCGCAGCAGCTCCAGCACGCGACGCACCGTGTGCGGGTCGAGACGCTGCGCGAAGCGCGGGTTCTCCTCGCCGGCGAGGACGTCGTAGGAGCCGTCCGAGGCGTGGCGCAGGTAGTCGTCGAGCATGTCGTACAGGTCGTAGCCGGTCGCGTTCTCGACGCGCACGAGGTCGGCGATGAGGTGCCGGATCGTGCGGGCGTGCCGCGCGCTGCCGGCGCGCAGGCCGAGCGTGCCGCGCAGCTCGTTGTCGTCCCAGGCGATGACGCCCTTGCCGCGGACGCTGCCAATGGTGGCGGCGGTCAGCACGGTCGCGGTCGTCTTGTGCACCCCGCCCTTGGGGTTGGCGAAGGCCAGCACCTTCGGGGTGGGTATCTCCTGGCGGAGGACCTGGACCATCTGCTCGTTCGGGTCGGCCGGACGGTCCTGGTACTCGACCATGGGGCCGCGACGCGCGGGCCCGTCGGGGAGCGGCGCGTCGTAGGGGCGGGTGCCGTTGCTCGGTTGCATTGGCTCGTCATCGTAGGGCCGACCGGGCCGGTACGGGGCCGTGGGGCTGCCGAAGCGGCCGTCGTAATCCAGATCACCCGGGTTCGCCCGGCCCAGCAGCGCGCGGTCGAGCAGCGAGCGCCAGCGGGGAGCCGGGTCCGCCGACCTGTCCCACCCGGCATCGGCCACGACGAGCCCTCCTCACGCGCGCTCAGAAGCTTGTACCTCAGGCTACGGACCGAACACTATTCGGACCACACCTGCGAGCCCATCCCCTGCATCAACTGCACGACAGGCCGAAGGGACATCGCCTCAGGACGGACCGGGGGACGCGGCGGCCTCGCGAACCGGCTCCGCGACCGTATCCTGCTCGGGCAACGGGGGCAGGAACACCGTGCGATCGAGGCGTTGCAGCTCGGTGATCGGGTCGACCACGCGGGTCTCGGGCCGGGCCGCGACGGAGCGCAGTGCGGCCGGCGCGGCGTACACGACCGCGGCATAGACGCATGAACAGTGCTCGCGGTAGGCGGTCGCCTCCTGGTCGGCGACGTTCGCGCCGGAGACGTACCGCTCGCGCGTGTCGCTCGGCGCGTCGTCGGCCCGGGCCAGCAGGTCGCGGTAGTGCTGCGCCTCTTCGATCTTGCGCCGGGCGGTGTCGTCCATGGCCACGACCACGTCGTCCGGCAGCCGGTACGCCCCGAGACGCACGAGCTCGGTCTGCGTTTTCGGCAGTGGTACCCGTGCGAAGACGCTCGACACCGAAACGTCCGCGAGCACCGGCGCGAGCCGCTCGGGCGCGAGGTAGGCGGCGAAGGACACGAGCGCGTAGACCGGCGCGTCCCCGGGCAGCGCGGCCAGCTCGTCGCGCCCGGCCCGCACGTACTGCGGGATCGAGTCTCCCTCGGCCACCCCGACCCGCAGCACGTCGCCGAGCGACGGGTCGCTGCGCGGCCGCTCGGGGCGGTGCACCACGAGCAACGTGACGGTCACCGCGAGCACGCCGACGACGGCCGTGAACGCGCGCAGGCGCCGTGCACCCCGGAAGATCCGGGCGAGGACGTTGCCGACCGGCGGGAGAAGGCGCTGGTCGAGTCGCTGGAGCTGCTTCATCGCCCCGCCAGGGTCGCACAGCGCTTCCTGAAGGGTGACCCACGGGGTCTTGACATCGGTGCAGTGAAGGATTTCTATCAGGAAGGTTTCCTAATAGAAGCCGCACCCCCACCACCGGAGAAGAGGTCCCCATGCGCAGATCGATCATGATCCGTGCGACCGGAGCCGCCGCGGTAGCGCTCACCGCTGCCGGGGTCTTCCTCGCGGTCACGCCGTCCGCCCAGGCGGCGACCGCGATCCCCGCCCACGTGTTCGCCCCGTACTTCGAGGCGTACAACGGCGACAGCCTCAACGGCCTGTCCCAGCAGTCCGGCGACAAGTACCTGACGATGGCGTTCATCCAGACCGCCAGCCGGGGCTCGTGCACCGTCTACTGGAACGGCGACACCGGCATGCCGATCGCCAACTCCACGTTCGGCAGCGACATCGCCGCCATCCGCGCTCGCGGCGGCGACGTCATCCCCAGCTTCGGCGGCTACGCGGCCGACAACGGCGGCACCGAGATCGCCGACAGCTGCACCGACGTCAACCAGATCGCGGCGCAGTTCGAGAAGGTCATCACCACCTACGACGTCGCCCGGATCGACCTGGACGTCGAGGACAACTCGCTGACCAACTCGGCCGGCATCGACCGGCGCAACAAGGCGATCAAGATCGTCGAGGACTGGGCCGCGGCCAACGGCCGGTCGATCCAGTTCGTCTACACGCTGCCGACCACCACGAGCGGCCTCGCTGACAGCGGCCTCGCCGTGCTGCGCAACGCGGTGACCAACAATGCCCGGGTCGACATCGTCAACCAGATGACGTTCGACTATTACGACAACCAGCCGCACCAGATGGCCAACGACACCAAGACCGCGTCGAACGGCCTGCACAGCCAGCTGCAGCAGCTGTACCCGGGCAAGACCAGCCAGCAGCTGTGGTCCATGATCGGCGTCACCGAGATGATCGGCGTCGACGACTTCGGCCCCGCGGAGACCTTCACGCTGGCCGACGCCAACGCCGTGTACAGCTGGGCGACGCAGCAGGGCATCGCGGAGCTGTCCTTCTGGGCGCTGCAGCGCGACAACGGCGGCTGCCCCGGCGGCGCGGCGGCGGACACCTGCTCCGGCATCTCCCAGAACACCTGGGACTTCTCGCACATCTTCGCGCCGTTCACCAGCGGCGGCAGCACCTCGTCGCCGAGCCCGTCGCGCAGCGTGTCGCCGAGCCCGTCGCGCAGCACGTCGCCGAGCCCGAGCCAGAGCAGCAGCACCCCGCCCGGCGGCGGGCTGGCCAACGGCAACTTCGAGACCGGCAGCCTGGCGCCGTGGACCGGCTCGCTGTGCAGCATCGTGAGCACGCCGGTGCACGGCGGGTCGAAGGCCCTCAAGGCCGCGGCGTCCAGCTCCGACAACGCCCAGTGCAGCCAGACCGTCGCGGTCCAGGCCAACCGGGCGTACACCCTGACGGCCTGGGTCCAGGGCAGCTACGCGTTCCTGGGCGCCACCACGGGCTCCGGCGACGTGAGCACCTGGACGGCCGGCGGCTCGAGCTGGACCAAGCTCACCGTCACCGTCAACACCGGCAGCTCGACGTCGATCAAGGTGTGGGTGCACGGCTGGTACGGCACCGGCACGATCTACGTCGACGACGTGACGCTGGCGTAGTTACAGGGGGGAACTAGGCGGCGGCGCTCAGGATGTCGAGCGCCGCCGCCAGGTCCGCTGGGTACTCGCTGACGAACGACACGTACTCGCCGGTGCGCGGGTGCAGGAACCCCAGCTCCTGCGCGTGCAGCCACTGCCTCGACAGGCCGAGCCGGGCCGCCAGGGTGGGGTCCGCGCCGTACGTCAGGTCGCCGACGCAGGGGTGCCGCAGCGCCGAGAAGTGCACCCGGATCTGGTGCGTGCGCCCGGTCTCGAGCTTGACGTCGAGCAGGCTCGCCGCGGGGAACGCCTCGATCGTGTCGTAGTGCGTGACGCTCGGCCGGCCGCCGGAGACGACCGCGAACTTGTAGTCGTGGCTCGGGTGCCGGTCGATCGGCGCATCGATGGTGCCGCGCAGCGGGTCCGGGTGGCCCTGGACGACGGCGTGGTACCGCTTCTCCACCTCGCGCGCCTTGAACGCCCGCTTCAGCGCGCTGTACGCGGGCTCGCTCTTGGCCACCACCATGAGCCCGGTCGTGCCGACATCGAGCCGGTGCACGACCCCCTGCCGCTCGGCGGCGCCGCTGGTGGCCACCGTCTGGCCCATCGCCGCCAGCCCGCCGATGACGGTCGGGCCGGTCCAGCCCGGGCTCGGGTGCGCCGCCACGCCGACCGGCTTGTCGACCACGACGATGTCGTCGTCGCTGTACACGATGGCGAGCCCGTCGACCGGCACGGCCTCGATCGCCACCGCGCTCGGCGGCGCCGGCAGCGTGACCTCCAGCCAGGCGCCCGCGCGGACCTTGTCCGACTTCGGGCGCACCTCGCCGTCGACGGCGACGTCACCGGCCTCGACCAGGTCGGCCGCGACCGTCCGGCTGAAGCCGAACAGCCTGGTCAACGCCTGGTCGAGCCGCGTGCCGTCGAGCCCGTCGGGCACGGGCAGCGAGCGGACCTCACGCATCGCGCTTGACCCGCGACCCGTCGCGCCGGCGGCCCGTGAACTCCAGCAGGATCGCCAGGATCACCCCGACCGTCAGGGCCGAGTCGGCGATGTTGAACACCGGGAAATGCCCGGCGTGGTCGTCCAGGAAGCTGAACATGTCCACCACGTGGCCCTGGAACGGCCCGGGCGCCCGGAACAGCCGGTCGCCGAGGTTGCCCGCGGCCCCGCCCAGCACCAGCCCGAGCGCGATCGCCCAGGCCGTCGACACCGTGCCCTTGATCATCCAGAACAGCCAGCAGATCACGCCGAGGGCGACCAGCGGGAAGATCCACGTCTGGTCGCGCAGCATGCTGAACGCCGCACCGCTGTTGCGCGTGTAGATGACGTAGATCAGTCCGCCGAAGAGCTTGACCGGCTCGCCGTTCGCGATCGTCGAGGTGGTCCACTGCTTCACGGCCAGGTCGATCGCGACGATCGCGGCGGCGACGAGGCCGAAGACGGCCCAGGCGCGGGTCCGCGGCCGCGTCCCGGGCTCGGTCCGATCCTGGGTGGGATCCTGGGTGGTCAGCGCCGCTCCTCCAACTGCTTGCAGGTGACGCAGAGCGTAGCGGACGGGAAAGCGGCGAGTCGCTCGACGGGGATGGCGTTGCCGCACTTCTCACACCAGCCGTAGCCGCCCTCGTCGAGGCGCTCCAGGGCGCGCTCGACCTGCGAGACCCGCTCCGCCAGGTTGTTGGCGATGGTGATCTCCTGCTCGCGCTCGCCGGTCTTCGTCCCGGTGTCGGCCTGGTCATCGCCGGCGGAGTCGGTCAGGCGGTGCTGCTGCAGCTCGTGGATCTCCAGCAGGGTCTGGTCGTGCTCCGCCTTGAGCTCGTCGCGGCGCTCGATCAGGGCCAGACGGATCTTCTCGGTCTCGGCTGCCGTGCGCGTGCCACGGGCGGGCTTTGCCCCAGCGGTCTTGGCCGCGGTCGTCTTCGGTTCTGCGGTCTTGGCCATGGTGGCTCCCTCGGCCGCACGGGCGGCGGTTGACGTGGTCGGCGCATTCGTGGTGGTGCTCGTCGTGCTGTCGTTCGCGGCGCTACGGCCGGTGGTCCCCCGAGCCGTCGTCGTCTTCCTGCCGGGCTGGGCGGCCGATGCCGCCCTCCCCCCGGAACGCTTGGCGGCCGTCCGGTCCGAAGCGGCGTTCGCCCTCTTGGTCCGGGTCGGCGTTCCGGTCGCGGCAGCGCCGGCTTGCCTTGCGGCGGGTTTCTGTGCTGTTGTCACAGTGGTCACACCCGTCACATCGGCGGCGTTACCCTGCCCGGCACCGCTCGCTGACCGGCCCTTCGGCGCGGCACCAGCCCGCTCGGCCATGGCTCCCCCAGATGCAAAATGGGCGCGCGACGCGCGGTCGCGCACTCCAGTGGCTGGCAAGAATACGGAATGTACACGCGTCCGACAAACGCGCCACACGCATTCAGACCAATTGGATCATTTTATTGGCGCCGATCCTCGCCATGTTCGGCAAACCAACGGGCGAGTCTTCCACGCCTGCTCACGGCGCGCAGCCGTTGCTCCGCGGCGTCGCGCACCTGCTCAGTGGTGACGATCAGGAGACTGTCGCGGGTCTTCAGGCGCGTCTCGGGCGCCGGCACGAACGCGCCGCCGTCGCGCAGCACCAGCGTCACGACCGCACCGACAGGCAATCGTAACTCGTCCACGTGCACGCCGTTGAGCTTCGAGCCCGCAGGCACCTCGACCTGCAGCAGGTCGGCCCTCATCCGCTCCAGCGGGGCCGCCTCCACCTGCAGGTCCGTGGGCTCGGCGGGCGCGGTGACGCCCAGACGGCGCGCCGCCGGTGGCAGCGTCACGCCCTGGGCCGCCGTGTAGATCACGACGAGCACGAAGACGACGTTGAACAGGTCCTGCGCGCCCGGCACGCCGGCCGAGAGCGGGATCGTGGCGAGCACGACCGGCACCGCCCCGCGCAGCCCGGCCCAGGACAGGAACGCCTGGTCGCGCCAGCCGAGCACGGAGCCGGTCAGGGCGAACGGCGCGGCGCTGAGCAGCACCGACAGCGGGCGGGCGAGCACGACCAGGACCAGGCCGACGACCAGCGCGGTGATCACCGCGGGGCCTAGCTGGCTCGGCGAGGCGAGCAGGCCCAGCAGCACGAACAGCCCGATCTGGGCCAGCCACGCCAGGCCGTCGGCGAAGCCGAGCATGGCCCGCCGGTGCGGCAGCCGGGCGTTGCCGAGCACCACGCCGGTGACGTAGACGGCGAGGAAGCCGGAGGCGTGCGCGACCGCGCCGGCGGCGTACGCAAACACGGTCAGGCCGATCGCGGCGAGCGGGTAGAGGCCCGCCGAGGGCAGCGCCGCCCGGCGCAGCGCCCAGGCGCCGCCGAAGCCGACGAGCAGGCCGATCGCGCTGCCGGTGACGAGCTCGTAGGTGACGAGGCCGAGCTCTTCGTACCAGTGCCCCTGCTCGGCGAACGGCGTCGACAGCAGCACGACCAGGATGACCACGGGCGCGTCGTTGATGCCGGACTCGGCCTCCAGCAGGGCGGCCAGCCGCGGTCGCACCGGCACCCGGCGCAGCGTGGAGAAGACGGCGGCGGCGTCGGTCGAGGACAGCACCGCGCCGTAGAGCAGGGCCTGCTGCCAGTCCACGCCGAGCGCGTAGTGCACAACGGCGCCGACCACCGCGACGCTCACGACCACGCCGAGCGTGGACAGCACCACCGCCGGGCCGAGCACGGGCCGCAGCGTCGACCAGCGGGCCGTCAGGCCGCCCTCGGCGATGATCACAACGAGCGCGCAGATGCCCAGCGTGCGGGTCAGCTCGGCGTCGGAGAACCGGATGCCCAGGCCGGCCTCGCCGAGCACGAGACCCAGCATGAGGTACACCAGGAGGCTGGGCAGGCCGAGCCGGACCGAGAGCCGCACCGCGCCGACGCAGACCAGCAGGACCGCCGCGCCGATCAGGAGCGCGACGTTGAGCTGGTGACTCAACGGCGGCCCGCCAGCAGCTCGGCGACCCGGCCTTGCAGGTCGTCGGGCGGGTCGGCGAGCTCGACCAGCTTGTCGCGGCTGGTCGCGCCGGCCTTCAGGCGCAGTGCCGAGGGCCGGACCCCGATCGCGTCGGCCAGGGCCCGCAGCGCCGCCTCGGTCGCCTGTCCCTCGACCGGGCGCGCACCCACCGCGACCACCACGGCAGGCCCGTAGGGCCCGGGATGGCTCCCGCCCACCGCGGTGCGCGAGGCACCGGGTTTGACGCGGATCGCGATCGTGGCCACGCCTCATTGTGAAGGTTCACCCGACCGTGGGCGATCCTCCGCCCGGCGGGAATCCCTAGCGCCAGGTAGGTTGCCTACCGCCTGGCGAGCAGCACGTCGTTGGGGGCGCAGGCACTGCAGGGCGTGAAGCCCAGCTCGACCGCCTCGTGCGCCGGCAGCGCCTCGTGCTCGCGGCCCACCAGGTGCGGGCACGTCGGCACGTGGTAGCGGGGCCGGCCGTCGATCACCAGGACCTCGGCGTCCAGCGTGGCGACGCGGGCGACGTCGGCGGCCGAGGAGTGCTGGATCGGCGGCTCGTCCGACAGCTCGTCGTCATCGTCGTCCTTGGCAGGTCCGGCGGCGCGGTCGTACCCGGACGGGAACTCCTCGTAGCGGCCCGGCTCGTCGCCGCCGTGTGCGGGCGGTGCGGCCTCGGGCTCACTGCGCACCTGCGCCGTCGTCTCGTCCGGTGCGCCGCCGATCGAGGGGCCGTAGGTGGTGCCGGCGCGGGCGCCCACGCCCACGGCCTGCCGCTCGGAGCGGCGGCCGAACTCGCCGGAGCCGGACAGGTCGAGCTCCTCGCCGAGGTGCGACGCGAGCGGGTCGTAGCGCTCCGAGGGCACCTGCCGCCCGGGGCGGGTGCGGGCCGAGCGCGCCGCCGCGGCCTGGCGACCGCCGACGATCAATGCGACCGCGGCCAGCAGGCTCGCCCCGAGCGACGCCACGAGCAGGGCGTCCGAGCCCTGCAGCAGCCCCAGCACGAGCAGGCCGACGGCCACCACGATCAGCAGGCTTCCGACGATCACGGCCCTGTCCCTCCGCAATGCCAATCCCGGTGCGAGTGTCTCTCAGCGGGTACAACGAACGAACCAGGCGGAAGTCTCCCAGAAGCGACCGGCGCCCCAGCCGAAATTCGACTGGGGCGCCGCGTGTCGCTTGACGGGCCGTTGGCTCGGTGCCGTCGGTTCACTCGTGTGGGTGCCTGCGCGTCCGGAGACGGGTCAGCGGCTGGCGCCCTCGTAGCCGCCCGCGAGGCCGGCCGTGGCCAGGCCGCCGCCGCCGCTGACGGCGGGACGCGCCGCGGTCTCGCCGCGAGCGGCCATCTCGGCCTCGAGGCTCTGCTCGCGGCCCGTGAGGTCGCGCAGCTGGCTCTCCAGGTAGGCCTTGAGACGGGTGCGGTACTCGCGCTCGAACTGCTTGAGCTCCTCGATGTGCTTCTGCAGCGCGGTGCGCTTGGCGTCGAGGCCGCCCATCGCCTCCTGGTGGCGCTGGCGGGCGTCGCGCTCGAGCGCGTCGGCCTTCGCCCGCGCGTCGCGCGTGACCTCCTCGGCCTTCGTCCGCGCCTCGGAGAGCAGCTTGTCGGCCTCGCGGCGCGCGTCCGACACGTGGTCGTCGGCGGTGCGCTGGGCCATCATCAGCACGCGCAGCGCCTGCTGCTCGCCGTCGCCGGAGCCGCTGGGGCCGCCCTGCGCCCGGATCTGGTCGAGCTCCTGCTGCATGCCGCGGGCGGCCTGCTCGGCCGACGTCTTCTCCCGCTGCACGCGCTCGAACTGCGACTTGAGGTCGGTGAGCTCAGCCGCGAGGCGAGCGTCACCACCGGCGCCGGGGGCCACGCGGGCCGGGCCGCCGCCGCGCTCGAGCTGCGCACGCAGCTCGTTGTTCTCTTCGATCAGCCGGGCGAGCTCACGCTCGACCTCGTCGAGGAAGGCGTCGACCTCCTCCTCGTCGTAGCCCCGCTTGCCGATAGGGGGCTTCTTGAAGGCGACGTTGTGAACGTCGGCCGGGGTCAGCGGCATCGAAACTCCTCGGGTCAGTTGCGGCCGCGTGGCCGCCGAGCGGTGCGTGTCACGAGAACGCCGCGATCAGCCGCCCTAACACGACGTACATCAGCACGAACAGGATAACCAGCAGCACAAGCGAAGACAGGTCCACGGCCACGGTACCAATACGCAGTGGACGAATCACCCGTCTCAACGCTTTGAGCGGCGGATCGGTGACGCTCCACACCAGTTCCATCGCGGCCGCGGCCCCCCGGCCGGGCTGCCAGCGACGTCCGAACTGCATGACGTAGCCCATCACAAAGCGTGCGAGGAGCGCCACCAGGAAGAGGTAGAGCAGCAGATGCACGATCTGCAAGGTGATGGACACCACGGTCGTTGAGTCCTCGCATCAGCTCTGGTTGAAGAACCCGCCCTCGGCGATCTTAGCTTTGTCCTCGGCGGTGACCTGGACATTTGCCGGTGAGAGCAGGAAGACTCGGTTGGTCACCCGCTCGAAGTTACCACGCAGCCCGAATACGAGCCCGGCGGCGAAGTCGACCAAACGTTTGGCGTCCGCCTCGTCCATTTCGGTGAGGTTCATGATCACTGGAACGCCGTCGCGGAAGTGCTCCCCGATCGTGCGCGCCTCGTTGTAGGTGGTGGGGTGCAGCGTGGTGATCGCGTAACGACGGTCGTCGCTGTCCTCTTCGACCTGCGCGCGCTCCCGGATCGAGCTCGACGGGGTCAACGCGAGATTGTCGCGCGTCGGGTAGCTGACCGACGCGCTCGGGCGCGTGATCGAACGCACGGTGCCGGCGCGGCTCGCGGCGCTGGCCTCGAGACGCTCGGCCGCCGACAGCCGCTCGGCCGCGGACAGCCGCTCGGACGCGCTCAGCCGGTCCGACGCGCTCAGCCGCTCCGAGGCCGACAGCCGCTCGGACCCGCCGAGGCGGTCGGAGGTGTTGAGCCGGTCGGAGGTCGTGCGGGCCCGCGGCGCCGGCACCTCGTCGAGCTCGTCTTCGTCGTCGAGCATGTCGTCGCCGCCATAGCGGTAGTGACGATCGTCGTAACCACGATCGTCCTCGTCCTCGACGAGACCGAGCCAGACGCCCGCCCTGCGCAGAGCACCCATGCGCGCTCCTCCGTCCACCGCCATGCGGCACTTCCCCCCGTTGCCGGTGCCACCGTTCACGTCGTGCGACACCGCCCGCCGGCGCAGAACCACACCCGTGTAGTTTTTTCCGTTCCCGCGGCCAGGCTACCGCAGCGGGGTGCGTTTTCCGAGCAATGCACTGCCGACACGGACATGTGTCGAGCCGTGCAAAATTGCGGATTCAAGGTCATCGCTCATACCGGCGGAAATCCAGTCCGGCTCTCCGTGCGGGCCGGAAAAGCGCTGGCGAATCCGCGCGGACATCGCGGCGAGGCGCCCGAACGCCTCATCGGGCGCCCAGTCCAGCGGCGCCACCGCCATGACGCCGAGCAGCCGCAGCGACGGGCTCGCCGTGATGGCCTCGGCGACCCGTTCCACCGCGCCGGTGACCGCGCCGCCGCGCCGATCGTCGTCGTCGAGGCTCACCTGCACGAGTGCGCCGAGCGGGCCCTCGCGGCCCGAGCGCGCCGCGGCCTCCGACAGCGCCTCGACCAGGCGCAGGCTGTCCACGGAGTGCACGACGTCGGCGTAGCCGGCGACCGAGCGCGCCTTGTTGCGCTGCAGCTGCCCGACGAAGTGCCAGCGCACGCCGGGCACGGCCGCGGCCTTCGGCGCCGCCTCCTGGTCGCGGTTCTCCCCGACGTCGTGCACGCCGAGCGCGGCCAGGCGGGCCACGTCCTCGGCCGGATAGGTCTTCGTGATCGCCACGAGCGTCACCGTGTCGGGTTCACGACCGGCGGCGCGGCAGGCGTTCGAGATCCGCTCGCGCACCGCCTCGAGATTGGCCGCGATCTCCTCGGTGCGCGCGTCCACGAAAACTCCCCCGAATATGCCGATGGGTAGGCCGCCAGAGGCGGCCTACCCAATTCAAGCAGAGCGCAATCAGGCGCCGTTCTTGAGGAAGTCCGGCACATCCACGTCGTCGAAGAGAACCCGCCGGGGCGGCGGCGGGGCCTGGCGCTCGGGCGCCGGCGACTCCTTGGTCTGGCTGTGCTGCGGGCCGTGCGACGTGCGCGGTGCCCGCGCCTCGACCGGGCGGTACGCCGGAGCGCCCCCGTCGAAGCCCGCCGCGATGACCGTGACGCGCACCTCGTCGCCGAGCGCGTCGTCGATGACCGCGCCGAAGATGATGTTCGCGTCCGGGTGCGCAGCGTCGGTGACCAGCTGCGCAGCGTCGTTGATCTCGAACAGGCCCAGGTCGGACCCGCCGGCGATGGACAGCAGCACCCCACGGGCGCCGTCCATGCTCTGCTCCAGCAGCGGGCTGGAGATCGCCGACTCCGCGGCCTCGACCGCGCGGTTGTCCCCGCGGGCGCTGCCGATGCCCATGAGGGCGCTCCCGGCGCCGCTCATGACGCTCTTGACGTCGGCGAAGTCGAGGTTGATCAGGCCTGGCGTGGTGATCAGGTCCGTGATGCCCTGCACACCGGAGAGCAGGACCTGGTCGGCCTGGCGGAACGCGTCCATCATGCTGATGCCGCGGTCCCCGAGGGCGAGCAGCCGGTCGTTGGGGATCACGATGAGCGTGTCGCACTGGTTGCGCAGCTCCTCGATGCCCGACTCGGCCTGCACCTGCCGGCGCTTGCCCTCGAACGAGAACGGCCGGGTGACCACGCCGATGGTCAGCGCGCCGAGCTTTCGCGCGATGTTGGCCACGACGGGCGCGCCGCCGGTGCCCGTGCCGCCACCCTCGCCGCAGGTGACGAAGACCATGTCGGCGCCCTTGAGCACCTCTTCGATCTCGTCCCGGTGGTCTTCGGCCGCATTCTTGCCGACATCGGGATTGGCGCCCGCACCGAGCCCGCGGGTCAGTTCCCGTCCGACGTCGAGCTTGACGTCGGCGTCGCTCATCAGCAGCGCCTGGGCATCGGTGTTGATCGCGATGAACTCGACGCCCTTCAGGCCAACCTCGATCATGCGATTGACGGCGTTGACCCCGCCGCCGCCGATGCCGACGACCTTGATGACCGCGAGATAGTTGTGCGGATGTGTCATCGGACCACCTTTCCTTTCGAGGTTGGCGAGCGCCGATCCCGCCCGGAGTCGTCGAACTGGAAACTCGGGTCCGGCCCCGCGGTGGGACCTGTCCCGAGCCCGACCCCCCGACGGGCGGCGTCCGCCAAATGCGAACGCACAGGATGGGGGTCCCGCAAACCCTCACCCTTTACTAGAGGCTTATAGTTATGTCAACTAATGCCTTATCGCAAGGTAAGGGCCCGACTGTCGTGATCCAAGGACCCCGCCTCGGCGTGTCGGCTAATCGCCCACGACGCCGTCGACGAATTCCCTAACGGCGTCCAGGTGCCCGTTGTGACGGGCGGTCTCCTCGATCATGTGCAGCAGCACCCACCGGACCGACACGACCTGGCCGTGACGCCGCCCGGCGCACATCGCGCCCGGGTCGAGGCCGGCGACGAGTTCGCGGGAACGATCACACTGCGCCTGGTATGCGGCCAGCGCGTCGGCCAGCCCGAACCCGGGCCGGGGCCGCCACTCCAGGTCGGGGTCCTCGTCGGTCCAGTGCCGCGGCACGTCGAGCCCGGCCACGGTCCGCTCGAACCAGTACGACTCCACCGACGTCAGGTGCTGGACCAGCCCGGCGACGCTCGTGAGCGGGCTGGCCGGCAACGGCGCCCGCCAGGCGTCCGCCTCGGCCACGCCGGCGCACTTGACGTGCACGGTCTCGCGGTGGAAGTCGAGCCAGCCGGCGAGCAGGTCGGTCTCGCCGCCGACGAACGGCACCAGGTCTCGGCTCATTTCTCCAGTACCACCCCGGGCGCGCTGACGTCCAGCGTGTGTCCCGGGTCGATCTTACTGAGCTGCAGGACCCGCACCTTGGCCGCGTTCTGGGTCGCATCGCCCCAGATCACGAGCCGCTCGTCGGTCAGCTCCAGCCGGATGCGCGTCGGCGACTCGGCGACCAGCGCCACCATCTGCGAGCGCAGCGCCGGCGGCAGCGCCGCGAGCACCGTCAGCGCGCTCGTCGTCGTGGCGTCGCCGGGCTCGGGCTGCGCCACGCGGATCACCGGCAGGCCCGGCGGCGCGGCGTCGACGGCGAGGTAGGCCACCCCGTCGGCGTCGAGCAGCGTGAAGCCGCCGACCTTGGGCACGACGGCGAGCGCGGTGCGCTCCACCACGGCGACCACGAGTGTGTGCGGGTAGCGGGCCGTGACCCTCGCCTCCCGCACGGGCTTGAGCGCCCGGACCCGGCGCTCGACGGCGCCCAGGTCCAGCCGGGCCAGCGGGGTGCCGTCGCGTACGGCGGCCGCCCGGCGTACCGAATCGGGATCCAGCGTCGAAGCGCCACTGACCTCGATCCGTTCGACGCCGAGGGCCGGGGTGAGGTAGACGACGGCCGCGGCGGCGCCGAGCAGCGCGATCACGCCCAGCACCACCAGCCAGGGCAGGGCCGCGCGGAGGCGCCGCTGCCGGGCCCGCTTCGCGAACCGCCGCACCGAGGGCGGGGCGTCGCGAGGGGCCAGGACAAGGCGCCAGCCGCGCGTCTGCGTCAAGGCAGGCTCAGTCGTCGGCTCGGGAGTGCCGGCCCACGTACCCCTCGGGCTCCGGCTCGCCCTTGAGCGCGGTGAGCAGCTCGTCGCCCATGAGCGAGATCGGCGGCGCACCCATTGTGACGACCACGTCGCCCTCGCGCACCCGGGCGACGACCTCGCCGGGCACGTCCTCCCAGGACGGCACGAACACCTTGTGCTCGTCGGGCAGGTCGACGGCGGCGGTGAGCGCCACGCCGCCCTCGCCCGGCTCGCGCACCTCGCCCGGCCCGAAGACCTCCATGATCACGGCCTCGTCGGCGAGCGAAAGCCCGGCGGCGATCTCGGCCTGGAAGTCCCGGGTGCGGTACACCCGGTAGGGCTGGAACACCACGAGGAGCCGCCCGTCGCCGGCCACCTCCCGCAGCGTGCGCAGCGCCGCGGCGATCGGCACCGGGTGGTAGGCGTACTCGTCGTAGACCCGCACCCCGGCCTCGGCGCCCTTGAACTCGAACCGCCGGCGCACGCCGGGGAAGGTCGCGAGCGTCTCGATCGCCGTCTCGGCGGGCACGCCCAGCCGCAGCGCGGTGAGGATCGCGCCGGCCGAGTTGAGCCCCAGGTGGGCGCCCGGCACCGGCAGGAACACCTCGCCGAGCGGCACGCCATCGTGGTGCGCCACGTAGCGCACGCCGTTGGCCGACGAGCGCACCTCGCTGATGCGCAGGTCGGCGTCCGGCGCGGTGCCATAGGTCACGACGTCGGCGCCGGCCGCACGGGCCCGCACCGCCATCCGCATGGCACCGGCGTCGTCGGCGCAGGTCACCACGAACCCGCCCGGCTCGAGCCGGCCGCAGAACTCGACGAACGCGTCCTCGAGCCCCTGCAGGTCGCCATACGTGTTGAGGTGGTCGGCGTCGATGTTCGTGACGACGGCGACATGGGGGTTGTACAACAGAAAGGAGCGGTCGCTCTCGTCCGCCTCGGCCACGAACAGCTCGCCGCTGCCGTGGTGTGCACTGGAGCCGGCCGCCGAGATCTCACCGCCGATCACGAACGACGGGTCGAGCCCGGCGTGCTGCAGGATCAGGGTGATCATCGACGTGGTCGTGGTCTTGCCGTGCGTGCCGGCCACGGCGATGCTGCGCCGCCCGGTCATCGTCGCGGCGAGCGCCTCCGAGCGGTGCATGACCCGCAGGCCCCGCTCCCGCGCGGTGACCAGCTCGATGTGGTCCTGCGGGATGGCCGTCGAGTACACCACCGTGTCGACGCCGTCGAGGTTGGACGGCGCGTGGGTGCTGAAGATCGTGCCGCCGAGCGCCTTGAGCGCGGCCAGTTGGGGCCACTCCTTCAGCTCGCTGCCCGACAGGGGGATGCCGCGGGTGAGCAGCAGGCGGGCGAGCCCGCTCATGCCGACCCCGCCCACCCCGACGAGGTGGACTTTGCCGAGCTCTTCCGCAGTGATGTCGCTCATGCCGTCACCTCCGCTTCGCTCCGGCGCCGGCCTGAGCCAAAGCTGTGCCTATTGTTCGCGGCCACTCCGCTGCGCTCCGTACCGCTCATGCCCCGACCACCTTCAGCACGTACCGACGAAGGGCCTCGTCGCCGTCGCGGCGGCCGTAGCCGGCGGCCGCGCGGCTCATCGCGGCGAGCCGGGCGCCGTCGCGCACCAGCGGCACCACGGTGTCCGCAATGAGCTCGGGCGACAGGTCGCCGTCCTCGACGATCAGGCCACCCCCGGCCTCGACCACCGGCAGCGCGTTGCGCCGCTGCTCGCCGTTGCCCCACGGCAGCGGCACGTAAACCGCCGGCATGCCGATCGCCGCGGTCTCCGCGCAGGTCATCGCGCCGCCCCGGCACAGTGCCAGGTCGCCGGCGGCATAGCCGAGCTCCATCTCGGAGAGGAACTTGATCCGCACGTACGGCGCGGCCAGGCCCTGCGGCACGTCGAAGTCCTCGTTGCGCGCGCCGATGATGTGCAGGACCTGCACGCCGGCGGAGGTGATCGCCTTCGCCGCGCCGGCCACCGCCTGGTTGATCGAGCGTGCGCCCGAGGAGGCGCCGAACACGAACAGCGTCGGCAGGTCGGGCGCCAGGCCGAAGTAGGCCCGCGCCCGCGCCCGCAGCGCCGCCCGGTCCAGGGTCGCGATGCTCTGCCGCAGCGGGACCCCGACGACCTCGGCATCGGCGACCGCCGGTATCTGCGCCCGCTGGTGCGGGAAGCCGAGCACGAGGTGATCGGTGAAGCGCATGCCCATCTTGTTGGCGACCCCGATCGGCACGTTGACCTCGTGGATCACCGTCGGGGTCTTGCGCCGCCAGGCGGCCAGGTAGGCCGGGACCGAGACGTAGCCGCCGAAGCCGACCACGACGTCGGCGTTGACCTCGTCCAGGATGGCGCGGGTGGCCCGGGCCGCCTTCCACATCCGGTCCGGGGTGCGCACGAGGTTCATATTGACCGAGCGTGGCAGTTGGTACGCCGGAACGTGGCGCAGGTCGTAGCCCCGCTGCGGGATGAGGTCGTTCTCCATCCCGCTCGGCGAACCGATGCAGGTGATGCGGACGGAGGGGTCGTGCCTGCGCAGGCAGTCGGCGAAGGCCAGCAGCGGGTAGATGTGCCCGCCGGTGCCTCCGCCGGCCAGCACCACCGAGCGCAGCGCTGCCATCAGGTGCTCCTTCCGCGGGGCGACCCGGTGAGCGTTTGGCTCACCGCCGGCCGGCCCGCCGTGCGTGTCGGGGGGTCGGTGCCGTCGCCGTCCTCGCGGGTGCGCGGAAGCGGCGGCAACGGCGCCCAGAGTAGTCGCACCCATTTCCGAGGCGGACGCGCGTGCATGGCTCGCGCGCAGTCCGGCTCGGCCCGGGCGGCGGAGGTGAGGATGCCGGCCGCGCCGAGCGCGACCACCAGGGCGCTGCCGCCGTCGGAGATGAACGGCAGGGGCAGGCCGGTGATCGGCATCAGCCCGACCACGCCGCCGATGTTGATGATCGCCTGGCCGACGAACCAGATGGTGATCGAGGCGGCGACGAGCCGGCGGAACGGGTCCTCGACGCGCCGGGCGATGCGCAGCCCCGTGTACGTCAGCATGCCGAACAGCAGCAGGACCACCATGCAGCCCACGACGCCGAGCTCCTCGGCGACGATGGCGAAGATGAAGTCGTTGTGCGCGTTGGGCAGCCGGCCCCACTTGAGGTTGCCCTGCCCGAGGCCGACGCCGAACCAGCCGCCCTCGGCCACCGCCCACAGGCCGTGCAGGTACTGGTACCGCCCGTTCTCCGCCTTGGGGTCGATGCTCGGGTCGAAGAAGACCTTGATGCGCTCGAAGCGGTAGGCCTTGTCGACCGGCAGCAGGATCAGCGCGACGACGGCGGTGGTGAAGAGCCCGCCGAGCCAGCCGAAGACCGACAGCCGGGCGCCGGCCGCCCACAGCAGGCCGGCGAAGAGCACGACCATGCAGATCATGGAGCCGAGGTCGTTGTAGCCGACCAGCAGCAGCAGCGCGACCGTGACCGGGAACAGGGGCATGAGCAGCTCGCGCCAGGACATGATCGTGCTGCCCTTGCGCACCAGCAGGTCGGCGCCCCAGATCACCAGGGCGAACTTGGCGAGCTCGGCCGGCTGCATCTGGAAGCCGCCGATGTGCAGCCACAGGTTGTCGACAACATCGACGAAGATCGGCCCGACGTGCACGGTGCTCCCCTTGCTGGCCGACAGCCAGCCGAGGAAGTCCACGATGCTCATCAGGACAAATGCGCAGAGCAGCAGCGGTGCCGCGAGAGCCCGGAACGTCATCGCGGGCAGGCGCTGGCAGACCCAGAAGGCGAGCAGCCCGACGACGGCGAAGAGCGCCTGCTTGGCGATCGACGTGAACGGGCTGCCCGTGGTCGCGTAGTTGTCGACGCTGGTCACCGAGAAGACCATGACCAGGCCGATGAACACGAGCAGCCCGACGCTGGACAGCAGCAGGTAGTAGGACGCGAGTGGCCGGTCCAGGAGACCACGCAGGGTACCGACGAAATTACTCGCCCAACCGCTGCTCGGAACTTCCTCCCCGTCGCTCCTCATGCGCCCATCATTCCTGCCGTGCGGCGCGTCCGGGTGTTACGACGCGCCGCTCATGACCCTCAGGAAGTCCGCGGCGAAGAGGCCGAGGGCGGCCGCGACGCCGAGACCGGCGATGATCCAGAAGCGCACGACGATATTGACCTCGCTCCATCCGGCCAGCTCGAAGTGGTGTTGCAGCGGGACCATCCGGAAGATGCGCTTGCCCGTGGTGCGGTACGAGCCGATCTGCATCACCCAGGTCACCACGATGATGACGAAGAGCAGGCCGAGCAGCGGCAGCAGCAGGATCGTCTTGGTCGCAACGGCCAGGCCGGCGATGAGCGAGCCCAGCGCCATGGAGCCGGTGTCGCCCATGAAGATCCGGGCCGGGGACGTGTTCCACCACAGGAAGCCCACGAGCGCGCCGACGGCGGCGCCGGCGATCAGGGCCATCTCCAGCGGGTCGCGCACGTCGTAGCAGTAGGCGGCCGTGTACTGCGGGTCGGCGCACCAGTGGCGGTACTGCCAGAACGCGATCGCCATGTAGCTGACGAGCACCAGGATCGAGGTGCCGGTGGCGAGGCCGTCGAGGCCGTCGGTCAGGTTCACCGCGTTGGACATCGACATGACCACGAACACGAAGAACACGACGGCGGCGATCTTGCCGATGTTGAGCCAGTCGATGTCGTGCACCCACGACAGCTTCGGGCTGGCCACGGTGGTGACGACCTGGTGGCCGGTCTTGGTGGCCGGCACGTAGAGGGCGATCGCGCCGAAGATGGCGCCGATGAGCGCCTGGCCGATGAGCTTGCCGCGCTTGTTGAGCCCGTCGCTGTTGCGCTTGGCGACCTTGAGGTAGTCGTCGAGGAAGCCCAGCAGGCCGGTGAAGACGAACAGGCCGAGGAGGACCACGGCGGTCGCGGTCGGCCCGGCGGGGCGCAGCTGCTTGTCGGGCAGCGTGGTGAGGGCGACGTGACCGCCGGTGTACGCGACGAGGGTGGCGAAGATGAACACCACGCCGCCCATCGTGGGCGTGCCCTTCTTGCCGAGGTGGGTCTGCGGGCCCTCGGTGCGGATCGGCTGGTCGGCCTTCAGGCGGGTGAAGTACCTGATCGCGATCGGCGTGCCGAACAGCGAGATGAGAAACGCCACGAAGGCCGCGACGAAGACGGCCCTCACTTCTGGACGCCTTCGGAGCGCAGGGCGTCGGCGACGTCCCAGGTCCGGTACCGCGATCCCTTGACCAGGACCACGTCGCGAGGAAGCAGCTCGGTGCGCAGCAGCGCCACGGCGGCCTCCTGATCGGTCACGAGCACCGAGTCTCCTCCCCAACTCGCCACGGCGGCCGCCCCGTCCAGGATCGGCGCGGCCTGCTCGCTCACGGCCACCAGACGGTCGACGCCGAGCTGCGCGGCGAGGCGACCGACCTCTTCGTGACCGGCTCGCTCGTACTCGCCGAGCTCCGCCATGAAGCCGAGCACCGCGATCTTGCGCCGCTCGCCGGCCACCGCGACGAGCGCGTGCAGCGCCGCCGCCATGGACGCCGGATTGGCGTTGTACGAGTCGTCGATGACCGTGACATCGTCGGCACGGTCGAAGACATCCATCCTTCGGGTCGACAAACCCTCTAGATCGCCGAGTCCGGCGGCGATCGCGGCCGGTTCGACGCCGGCGTGCGACGCGACGGCCGCGGCGAGTAACGCGTTGCCGACGCTGTGCCGGCCGGAGACGCCGAGGCGCACCGGGACCGGCTCGGCGCCGGGGATGTTCAGGGTGAAGCCGTACCGGCCGCGGTCCAGGGCGACGACCTCGGTGGCGCGCACCTGTGCGTCGGGCGCCTCGCCGACCAGCACGACCGGGGCGGTGGTGCGGGCGGCCATGGCGCGCACCCGCTCGTCGTCGGCGTTGAGCACCGCCACGCCGTCCGGCCCGAGCGCCTCGACCAGCTCGCCCTTGGCCTGTGCGATGCCCTCGACCGAGCCGAACTCCGCGATGTGTGCCACACCCACGTTGAGCACGACGGAGACGTCCGGAGGAGCGATCTCGCAGAGGTACCGCAGGTGCCCGACCCCGCGCGCGCCCATCTCGAGCACGAGGAAGCGGGTCTGCTCGCCGGCCTTGAGCACCGTGTACGGCGTGCCGAGCTCGTTGTTCTCCGACCCGGCGGTGGCCACGGTCGGGCCGTGCTCGGCCAGCAGCCGGGCGATGAGGTCCTTCGTGCTGGTCTTGCCCGAGGAGCCGGTGATCGCGACGACGGTCAGCCCGGGCAGCCGGTCCAGCATCGCCCGGGCGAGCAGCCCGAGCGCGTGGCGCGGGTCCTCGACCACGATCGTCGGCACGCCGGGCACCGGGCGGCTGCCGAGCACCCCGACGGCGCCGTCGGCCATCGCCTTGGGCGCGAACTCGTGCGCGTCGACCTTGGCGCCGGCGAAGGCGACGAAGAGCCCGCCCGGCCCGACCTTGCGCGAGTCGTACTCGACGGGCCCGTCGACGACCGCGTCCGCGTCGCCGTCGTGCAGCACCCCGCCGACGATGCCGGCGATCTCACCCAGCGACAGCGGGATCATGCTGCTACCTCCCGCAAGGCCGCGGCGAGCTCGACGCGGTCGTCGAACGGCAGGACCTCGCCGTTGATCTCCTGGCCGCGCTCGTGGCCCTTGCCCAGCAGCGCGATCACGTCGCCGGGCTTGGCCTCGCCGACGGCGTAGGCGATCGCGTCGCGCCGCCCGCCGACCTCGACCACGCCGGCCGGGCCGTCCGCGGTGCCGGCCAGGACCTCGGCGCGGATCGCCGCCGGGTCCTCGGTGCGCGGGTTGTCGTCGGTAACGATGACCAGGTCGGCGCCCTGCGCGGCGGCCCGGCCCATGAGCGGGCGCTTGCCGCGGTCGCGGTCGCCGCCGGCGCCGACCACGCAGATCACCCGGCCGCCGCGGGAGGCCGCGAGCGTGCGCAGCGCCTTGAGCACCTCGACCATGGCGTCGGGCTTGTGCGCGTAGTCGACCACGCCGGTGATCTCGCCGGGCGCGTCGACCCGCTCCATGCGGCCGGGCGAGCCGGGCGCGGCGGCGACGGCCGGGGCCGCGACGTCGAGGTCGACGCCGACCGCGACCAGGGCGGCGATGGCCAGCACGGCGTTGGCGACGTTGTGCCGGCCGGGCAGCTGCACGCCCGAGCGGGCCGTCCGGCCGCGCCAGTGCACGTCGAACGTCTGCCCGTAGCCGGCTGTGGTCACGCCCGAGACGGAGAAGTCCGCCGGCCCCTCGGCGGAGTGCTCGGCGACCGAGTACGTCCACGACTCCGGCTTGCGCAGTCGCATTACCGACAGGTCGTCGAGGTTGAGGATCTCGACGCCGGCCCGGCCGTCGAAGAGGCGGGCCTTGGCCGCGAAGTAGTCCTCGACGCTGGGGTGAAAGTCCAGGTGATCCAGGCCGAAGTTGGTGAAGCCGGCCGCCGCGAAGCGGACCCCGCCGACCCGGCCGACCTCCAGCGCATGGCTGGAGACCTCCATCGCCACCGACTGCACGCCGCGCTCCAGCGCCGCGGCGAAGAGGGCGTGCAGGTCGGTCGCCTCGGGCGTGGTGCGGATGCTCTCCACGGTCAGGTCGCCCAGCCGCGTCTCGACGGTGCCGATCAGGCCGGTGACCTGGCCGGCGGCCCGCAGCCCGGCCTCGATCAGGTAGGTCGTGGAGGTCTTGCCCGCCGTCCCGGTGATGCCGATCGTGGTCAGCCGCCGGGTCGGGTCGCCGTACACCTTCGACGCGACCTCGCCGAGCACGTCGCGGGGCTTGTCGACGACGATGAACGGCACGCCGGCGTCGGGGCGCAGGCCGGCCGGGTCGGTGAGCACGGCGACCGCGCCGCGCTGCAGCGCCTCGGGGATGAACTGGGCGCCGTGCGCCCGCGATCCGGGCAGCGCGGCGTAGAGATCACCGGGGCGAACCGCCGAGCTACTGTGTGTCACCCCCGTGACGGCAACGTCTCCAGAGCCGCCCAGCTCAGCGATGAGCACGGGGCGGACATTCCGCGGACGGGGATAGCCGGGCACGGGGTCAGACCCTACCCGCCCCGCCGCGCGGCACCGGAGCCGGTGTCACGGGTAGATCGTGAGCTTCGGCGGCTGGGTGCCGGTCGGCACGACGCCGAAGCTCGACAGCGTCACCGCCATCATGTCGCGGAACGCCGGTGCGGCCACCGAGCCGCCCGCGCCGCCCGGGACGTGCGCGGTCACGGCCACGACGTAGCGGGGCGCCTCGGCCGGCGCCATGCCGATGAACGACACCACGTCGCCGGGCGCGTACCCGCCGTTGAGGGGCAGCTTCGACGTTCCCGTCTTGCCCGCGATCCGGTACCCCGGGATCGCCGCCTGGTGCCCGGTGGCGTCGTCCAGCGTGGTCACGCCCTCGAGCATCGTGCGCAGCTCCTGCGCGACCTGCGGGTCGAGCACCCGGCGGGTCTGCTGCGGCGCCGGCTTCGACTGCGCGCCGTCCGGCGCGATGATCTTGCGGACCAGCGTCGGCTGCACCCAGAGCCCGTCGTTGGCGATCGCGCCGTACACCGCGGCCATCTGCATCGCCGTGGTCGCCACGCCGTTGCCGATCGGGATCGAGCCCGGGCTGGAGCCGGTCCACTTGTCCGGCGCCAGTAGCTGGCCGGGCGACTCGTTGGGCAGCCCCACGCCGGTGCGCTCGCCGAGCCCGAACTTGCGCTGGTACTCGTACAGCTTGTCCTTGCCCAGCTGGTCCGCGACGGCGATGGTGCCGACGTTGGACGACAGCGCCAGGATGCCCGGGATGGTCATCTGGGTGCCGTCCTTCTGCGGCGGGTGGTCGGTGTAGGTGGTGTCGCCCTTCTTCACCTTCGAGTTCACCGTGACCGTGCTGCCCGGGGTGATGATCCCCTCCTGCAGCGCGGCGCCCATGACGATCGCCTTGTGGATCGAGCCGGGGTCGAACACGGTCGCGGTGCACTGGTCCTTGCGCTGCTCCGCCGGCGTGCGGTCGAGGTCGGCGGGCGCGAACGACGGGTAGCTGGCCATCGCCATGACCTCCATCGTGTGCGCGTCGAGCACGATGGCGGTGGCGAAGTCGGCGTTGAGCGGCCCCATCCGCTCGGCGAGGGTGCTCTGCACCGAGTACTGCAGGTCCGCGTCGATGGTGAGCTCGACCGAGCTGCCCGGGCGGGCCGGCTTGAGCTCCTCGTAGCCGTAGGGCAGGGGCTTGTCGAGCTCGCCCTCGCCGTGCTCGTAGATGTGCAGCCCGTCGACGCCGCGCAGCACGGAGTCGTACTGCTTCTCGATGCCCATCTGCCCGGCGAGGTCGGTGCGCGAGGTGTACCCGATGACGTTGGACGCCAGGTCGTAGCCGGGGATCTCGCGCCGCTCGTCGCGGGCCACCTTGAGCGCACCGATGTGCAGCGCCGCGATCCGGTCGCCGTCGGCGACGTCGATCTGGTGCACCAGGTACTCGAAGCGCACGTCGGTCTTGCCGTTCTCGGTCTTGTGCGGCGTCATCTTGCGCACCAGGTCGGAGCGCACGACGCCGTACTTGTCGAGGATCGCGAACAGCTGGTCGGCCAGGGCCTCGGGGTTCTTGACGGCCATCGGGTCCGCGGCTACGTACCGCGTCTCGACGGAGTGCACGAGGATCTTGCCGTTGCGGTCGAGGATGGCGCCGCGGGAGGCGGGCAGCACCGCGTGCACGAGCCGGTCCTTGAGCCCTTCGGCGGCGTACGCGCTCGCGTCGGTGAGCTGCAGTTGCACGAGCCGCACGCCGATCGTGGCGAACATGACGAGCGCGAGCACCGTGGCCAGGCGCAGGCGGCGCCGCGGCTCGGCGAGCTTGGGCAGGCGGGTGCGGCGCGCGATCAGGCGAGGCACGCGCACGCGGCTCTCGCGGCGCAACGTGCGCAGGCCGCCGCCGGTGCCACCAGCGCCGCCGCCCCGCCCGGCGCCGCCGCCCCGTCCGGCACCGCCAGCCCGTCCAGCACCGCCGGCCCGCCCAGCACCGCCGGCCCGCCCGGCTCCGGCGCCGCGCCCGGCACCGCCCGCGGCCGTGCCGCGGACACCTGCGCGCGAGCGTCCGATGCGATCTTTGGAGGACCGGAGCGAACCGGACCGTTCCGTTCCACGCTCGCCGGCGCGGCGGAGCGGAGCGCTCCGTTCCGTGCCAGAGCCGGCGCCGGGGGTGCGACCTGCCGTTCGGCCGTTGGTCGGGAACGGATCGGTCCGTTCCGGGTCGCGCTCCTCGCCGCGGCGGACCCGAGCGGTCCGTTCCGAGGTGCGCTCTTCACCACGGCGGACCGGAGCGGTCCGTTCCGGACCGGCGTAGGCGTCGCGATCGTCCGGAGAGGTCTCGCGGTCGTCGCGCGGGCGGCGCGTGGCGGTGCGCCGCGGGTCGGTGCGGCGCGGCTGCTCGCTGCGGCCGCCCTGGATCACCTCCAGGGCGGGGCGGAACGGGTCCTTGCGGCCGCCGGCCTCGACCGACGCGTCGCGGACCGAGCGCCCGCGCGGGGTGTAGCGCTTGGCCTCGGACATCGTGCCGCGCAGCACCGGCTCAGCGGTACCGTTGCCGCGTTCCTCTGCTTTTCCGGCATCCGCACGGGAACCCCCTTCCGCGCGGGAACGGGCGGAGGCACCGGCACCCCCCGCGCCGGTGCGACCGCCCGTTCTCTGCCGGCCGGCGTCACCCCCGCGACCGGCCGGATCCCTGCGATCGGCGCCCCCGCGCCGTTCGCTTGCGCCCCGCCGATCTGGAGTGTCGCCAGCCATCGTCCCGACTTCCCTTGTCCGTCCACTATGGACCATCACCGGCCGCCGTCACGGGCATCAGATTCCTGAGCTTCGAGCGGCGGTCGTTGAACAGCCTTGGGTGGTTCCCTGCGTTACTTGCTCGGGCCCGGCATCTCCAGCTTGGTGCCGTCGGGCAGCACCAGGAAGGCCGGCGTGCGCGACGGCACGAGACCCAGCTGCTTCGCCCGCGACGCGAGCGTCACCGGCGACTCCTTGTTGGCCAGATCGCTGCGCAGCCGCTCCTCGTCGCGGTCGAGGTTGCTCTGCTTGGTCTTCAGCGCGTCCAGCTTGAAGGCGTTCTCGGCGATCCGCGTGTTGAGCACGAGGATGCCGATGACGCCGGAGAGCACCAGCACGAGCACGAGCGCCACGAACGGCGCCCGTGGCGCACTGACCGGCGCCGGCGGCGCCACCCGCAGTCGCGGGGACGCCTGCTTCGTGTCGGACGCGTGCCGTTCGGGCGTAACGTCCGGCTTCGTGGTCTCGTGCTCCGGCTGCAGTGCCGTCGCACCGTCGGTCGGGTGGTCCCGTCGCTGCTGTTCGTTGTGCTCAGCGTCGCGCCCCGTGGTCCGGCCCCCCGACCGCGGTGCACCCTGCTGAGTCCTGCGCTGCCGGCTGGCCGGCAGTGTCGTCACGTTCATCACACCTCCCCCGATGTGTCTGTCCTGTTCGGACGTTCCTTGCGTTCCACCGCGCGGAGTCGCACGGACGCCGCGCGCGGGTTGGCCGCTGTTTCGGCCGCGTCGGAGAGTTCTGCTCCCCGGGTGAGCGCCCGCAGCTCCGGTTCGCTGCCGGGCGGCTCGAACGGCAGCTCGACCGGGACGGTCGAGCGGGTCCGCTCCGCGATCGCCTGTTTGACCAGGCGGTCCTCGAGCGAGTGGTACGACAGCACGACCAATCGGCCGCCGGGCCGCAGCGCGTCGAGGGCGGCGGGCATGGCCCGCTCGAGCACGGCGAGCTCGCCGTTGACCTCGATGCGCAACGCCTGGAAGGTCCGTTTGGCCGGGTTTCCCCCGGTGCGTCGAGCCGGCGCGGGTATCGCCTCGCGGACCAGTTCGGCAAGGCGGGCCGAGCTGGTCAGCGGGGACTTCTCCCGCTCCCGGACGATCGACGCGGCAATGCGGGAGGCGAACTTCTCCTCCCCGTACACACGCAGGACCCGCGTGAGCTGGCCGTGGCTGTAGGTGTTGAGCACCTCGGCCGCGGTGGCGCCGCGCGTCTGGTCCATGCGCATGTCCAGCGGTGCGTCCTGGGAGTAGGCGAAGCCGCGCCCCGCCTCGTCGAGCTGCATCGACGACACGCCCAGGTCGAACAGTCCGGCGTCGATCCGCTCGTCGCCGAGGACCTCGGGCAGCTCGTCGTAGACGGCGTGCACGAGGCGGATCCGGTCGGCGAACGGCGCCAGTCGCTCACCCGCGAGGCGCAGGGCCTGCGAGTCTCGGTCCAGGCCCAGCAGCCGGGCCTGCGGGTGCGCCATGAGCACCGCCTCGGCGTGACCGCCGAGGCCGAGCGTGGCATCCAGGTACAACGCGCCGGGCCGGGTCAGCGCCGGGGCGAGCAGCTCGAGGCAGCGCTCGAGCAGCACGGGCACGTGAACGTCCCGCTCCCCCATCGTCGACCCCCTGCCGGCGGCGGGTTCGCGGCCCGCCGTGGTGCTACCGCGTGCATTAAGAAGCGTGCATCGAGAAACATGTGCTGAGTGCGCGAGCGCCGTACCGCCAGCTCCCCATCCGCCCCTCCGCCCTGGCGCCGGGGAAGTGGCGTCAGGACTTCGAGAAACTCTGAGCGGCTGGAGAGCTGCCGGTACGGCGGCCTCAAAGTCGGTAACTGCAGTTGGACCTCACAGCCCTCCCGGCAGCACCCCCTCCTCGATGCCCGCGAAGTCTTCCTCGCTCTCGGCGAGGTAGGTGTCCCACGCCTGGCGATCCCAGATCTCTACCCGGGTGCTCGCCCCGATCACGACCAGTTCGCGGTCCAGCCCGGCATATTCGCGCAGATGCTGCGGGATGGTGACCCGACCCTGACGGTCGGGGACCTCGTCGTGAGCGCTGGCGAAGAACACCCGGCCGTAGGCTCGGGCCGCCTTGTTCGTCATCGGTGTGGCGCGAAGCTGTTCGGCGATCCGGGCGAACTCGGCGCCAGGGAACACGTAGAGGCAGCGCTCCTGTCCCTTGGTGATCACGACACCTCCCGCCAGTTCGTCCCGAAACTTGGCCGGCAGGATCAACCGGCCCTTTTCGTCCAGGCGAGGAGTGTGGGTGCCCAGAAACATGCGGCAACCACCCCTTCCCACCGCGAACGGTCCCCCCGGGGCCGGCCGAGCCCCCCGGCTCCGCCATCGCGCTCCACTGTACTCCACTTCCCTCCACCGTCAACGGAAAACCACCCGATCGCGCGTCAGCGTCCGTGAAGAAATCCCACGTCAGATGGGGTGGTGACGGGTGGAGGAGCCCGGGCGTGCCCGATCGGTGGAGGGTGTTCCCCGTGCCGTGAAATTCGGACAAAAATCCCATCGGTGCGATGTAGCCCGGTGCCGGAGGGCTCGCGGAGGCTTCGGGGTGGCCCCGGTGGAGGAAAGTGGTGGGCCTCCGGCGCCCGGTGGGCCGATTGGGGGCGGCCCGCGCTCCGGGTAGGGTCAGCGCATCGCCGAATACCGTGGAAGCGAGATGACGGACAACAAGCTGCCGATGCGGGCCAAGCTCGCCACCTCACTGTCGCGCGGTGCCGCCGCGCTGTCACGCGCCACCGGCCGGGGCGACGGATCGGTCATCGGCGGCCGGATCGGCCTCATGGTCGACCCGAACCTGCTCGCGGAGCTCGCCGCCGGCCGGCAGATCGCACTGGTCTCAGGCACCAATGGCAAGACGACCACCACCAGGCTGACCGCCGCCGCAATGAGCGTGCTCGGGCCGGTCGCGACCAACAGCCTCGGCGCCAACATGCCGACCGGGCACACCTCGGCCCTGGCCAAGGCGGGCGCCACCCCCTACGCGGTGCTCGAGGTCGACGAGCACTACCTCAAGCAGGTGCTCGACCAGACGATGCCGAAGGTCGTCGCGCTGCTCAACCTGAGCCGCGACCAGCTGGACCGCGCCAAGGAGGTCGCCATGATGGCGGCCCTGTGGCGCGACGCGCTGCCGGGCCGCGGCCTGCACCTCGTCGCCAACGCCGACGACCCGATGGTGGTCTGGGCGGCCGGCAAGGCGGTCGCGCAGGGCACCGGCGTCACCTGGGTCGCCGCCGGCCAGCGCTTCCACGACGACTCGTGGGTGTGCCCGGAGTGCGGCGGGTCGATCGAGCGCAACGGCGAGCAGTGGGCGTGCGTGGAGGGCAACCTGAGCCGCCCGGTGCCGCACTGGACGATCAGCGGCGACGGCGTCGTGGACCAGACCGGCGCGTATCACCAGATCACGCTGCAGCTGCCCGGCCGCGTCAACCGCGCGAACGCCGCGACCGCGCTGGCCGTGGCCGCGCAGTTCGGCGTGCCGCCGGCGAAGGCGGTGCCGGAGCTGGCGAAGGTCGCCTCGGTCGCCGGCCGCTACGCCACCGTGGTCCGCGACGGGCGCACCATCCGGCTGCTGCTGGCCAAGAACCCGGCCGGCTGGCTCGAGTCGTTCGACATGGCCGAGGACGTGCCGACGCTGCTGTCCATCAACGCGCGGGACCCCGACGGCCTCGACACGTCGTGGCTGTACGACGTGGACTTCTCCCCGCTGCGCGGCCGCCGCGTGCTCATCACCGGCGACCGGGCGATGGACCTGGCGGTGCGCCTCGAGGTCAACGAGGTGCGCTTCGAGCACGTGCGCTCGTTCAACCAGGCCCTGTCGTTGGTACCGCCTGGCAGGCTCGAGGTCATCGCGAACTACACCGCCTTCCAGGACATCCGAGCGGAGCTGGACCGTGTCAACTGAGTCGCACCTGCGCCTGATCTGGCTCTACCCCGACCTGCTGTCCACCTACGGCGACCGCGGCAACCTGCTCATCCTGGCCCGCCGCGCCGACCTGCGTGGCCTGCCGGTCGAGTGCCACGAGGTGCGCGCCGACCACCCGGTCCCGACCGACGGCGACGTGTACCTGCTCGGCGGCGGCGAGGACGGCCCCCAGGCCCTGGCCGCCCAGCGCCTGGCCAACGACGGCGGCCTGCACCGCGCCGTCGAGCGCGGCGCGACGGTGTTCGCCGTGTGCGCCGGCTACCAGCTGCTCGGCCAGTCGTTCTTCGCGAAGGGCTCGAAGTACCCCGGCCTCAACCTGATCGACATCGACTCGGACCGCGGCGAGACCCGGGCCGTCGGCGAGCTGGCCGGCGAGACCCACCCGGCCCTGGGCCTGCCGACCCTGACCGGCTTCGAGAACCACGGCGGCCGCACCCACCTCGGCCCCGGCGTGAAGCCGCTGGCCAAGGTCACGACGGGCATCGGCAACGACGGCCAGTCGGAGGGCGCCTGGAACGGCCGGATTCTCGGCACGTACTCACACGGCCCGGCCCTGGCCCGCAACCCCGCGATCGCCGACCTGCTGCTGCGCTGGGCGACCGGCCTGAACATGGAGCCGATCGACGACCGCTGGCCGACGGCGCTGCGCAACGAGCGCCTGACCGCGATCGCCAGGTAAGCAACGAAGGAAGAGGGCCGTCCCCCGCGCGGGGGGCGGCCCTCTCTCTATATATAAACCGGTCAGACGACGACCGAGACCATGCGGCCGGCGACGACGATGACCTTCTTCGGGGTCTTGCCCGCCAGCTGCTCGGCGACCGCGTCCAGCGCCGCCGCGCGCACCGTGTCCTCGTCGGCGTCGGCGGGGACCTCGACCTTGCCGCGGACCTTGCCGTTGACCTGGACCGGGTAGGTCACCGACTCGGCGACCAGGTAGGCCGGGTCGGCCACCGGGAAGTCGGCGTAGGCGACCGAGGTCTCGTTGCCCAGGCGCTGCCACAGCTCCTCGCCCAGGTGCGGCGCGAACGGGGTGATCATGCGGATCAGCGGGTCGGCCACCTCGCGCGGGGTGCCGGCCGCCGAGATCTGCGTGACGCGGTTGGTCAGCTCGATCATCTTGGCGATGGCGGTGTTGAAGCGCATCTCCTCGATGTCGACGCGCACGCCGTCGATCACGCGGTGCAGCAGGCGGCGGGACTCGTCGTCCAGGGTGGCGTCGGACACGCGCACGGCATCGGTCTGCTCGTCGACGACCAGGCGCCACACGCGCTGCAGGAACCGCTGGGCGCCGACGACCGCGCGGGTCTCCCACGGGCGGGAGACGTCCAGCGGGCCCATCGACATCTCGTAGACCCGGAAGGTGTCGGCGCCGTACCGCTCGCACATCTCGTCCGGCGTGACGACGTTCTTCAGGGACTTGCCCATCTTGCCGTACTCCCGGGAGACCTCCCGGTCGCCGTAGAAGAACCGGCCGGCCTGGCGCTCCTCGACCTTTTCGGCGTCGACGTAGACGCCGCGGGCGTCCTTGTAGGCGTACGCCTGGATGTAGCCCTGGTTGAACAGCTTCCGGAACGGCTCCTCCGAGGACACGAAGCCCCGGTCAAACAGCACCTTGTGCCAGAAGCGCGCGTACAGCAGGTGCAGCACCGCGTGCTCGACGCCGCCGACGTACAGGTCGACGCCGCCGACGTCGCCGGGGGTCTGCGGGCCCATCCAGTAGCGCTCGTTGGCCGGCTCGACCAGCTTCGCGCCGTTGCTCGGGTCCAGGTAGCGCAGCTCGTACCACGACGAGCCGGCCCACTGCGGCATGACGTTCGTCTCGCGGGTGTAGGTGCGCGGGCCGTCACCCAGGTCCAGCGTGACCTCGACCCACTCCTTGGCCCGCGACAGCGGCGTCTCCGGCATGCTGTCGGCGTCGTCGACGTCGAACGTGCGCGGCGAGAAGTCCTCCACCTCGGGCAGCACGACGGGCAGCATCGACTCGGGCAGCGCGATCGGCAGGCCGGTCTCGTCGTAGACGATCGGGAACGGCTCGCCCCAGTAGCGCTGGCGGCTGAACAGCCAGTCGCGCAGCCGGTAGGTGATCGCGCCGACGCCGTGGCCGTTGGCCTCCAGCCACTCGATGATCTTCGCCTTGGCGTCGGCGACGCCCAGGCCGTCCAGGAAGGAGGAGTTGATCGCCGGGCCGTCGCCGGTGAACGCCTTGCCCTCAAAGCCCTCGCTCGGCTGGACGGTGCGGATGATCGGCAGCTCGAAGACCTCGGCGAACTCCCAGTCGCGCTCGTCCTGCCCGGGCACCGCCATGATCGCGCCGGTGCCGTAGCCGGCCAGCACGTAGTCGGCGATGAAGACCGGGACCGACCGGCCGTCGACCGGGTTGGTCGCATACGCACCGATGAAGACGCCCGTCTTCTCCTTCGCGTCGGCCTGCCGCTCGACGTCGGTCTTGCCTGCCGCGAACGCGCGGTAGGCGGCGACCGCCTCGGCGGGCGTTGCGGCGCCGCCGGTCCACTTGTCGTTGGTGCCCGCGGGCCACTGCGCCGGCACGATCGAGTCGACCAGCTCGTGCTCCGGTGCCAGCACCATGTAGGTCGCGCCGAACAGGGTGTCGGGGCGGGTGGTGAAGACCCGGATCGGCTCGCCGCCCTCGGTGGCGAAGTCGACGTGGGCGCCGCGGGACCGGCCGATCCAGTTGCGCTGCATCGTCTTGACCTTGTCCGGCCAGTCCAGCCGGTCCAGGTCGTCCAGCAGCCGGTCGCCGTACGCGGTGATCCGCATCATCCACTGGCGCAGGTTGCGCTTGAAGACGGGGAAGTTGCCCCGCTCGCTGCGCCCGTCGGGCGTGACCTCCTCGTTGGCCAGCACCGTGCCCAGGCCCGGGCACCAGTTGACCGGGGCCTCGGAGATGTAGGCCAGGCGGTGGTCGTCGATCAGCTGCCGGCGCTCGACGGCGGGCAGCGCGTCCCACGCCCGGCCGTCCGGCGTCGGGCGCTCGCCGCTGGCGAACTCCTCGATCAGCTCCTCGATCGGCCGCGCCTTGCCCTGGTCGGCGTCGAACCAGGAGTTGAAGATCTGCAGGAAGATCCACTGGGTCCAGTGGTAGAACTCGGTGTCCGTGGTGGCGACGCTGCGCCGGTCGTCGTAGGCCAGGCCCAGGCGGCGCAGCTGGTTGCGGTACCGCTCGATGTTCGCCTCGGTCGTGGTCCGCGGGTGCGTGCCGGTCTGCACCGCGTACTGCTCGGCCGGCAGGCCGAACGCGTCGAAGCCCATCGGGTGCAGGACGTTGTAGCCGGCCATGCGGAAGTACCGCGTGTAGCAGTCCGTGCCGATGTACCCCAGCGGGTGCCCGACGTGCAGGCCGGCGCCCGACGGGTAGGGGAACATGTCCATCACGTACAGCTTCGGCGCGCCCGCGCGGGGGTGGCCGGGGTCGCTGAGCGGGCCGGTCGGGTTCGGCGCGTGGAAGGTGCCGTTCTCGGACCAGTAGTCCTGCCAGCACGCCTCGATGTCCGCCGCCATCGCCGCGGTGTACCGGTACGGCGGGATGTCGACCGCTCCGTCGGTCACTGCCTCGCTCATGACTGTCGCCCACCTAATCTCGGCTTCATCTCGGGATTCCCCAGCAGCATTGTTCCTCATCGGAAAACGGCATGAAAAAACCCCTCACGCAGGAGGGGTCGCCGTGCCGCCGCAGCTAATGCGTCAGCACGGCCCGCTAAGAAGCAGGGACGTCCGGGTCATACGGGCAGTGTACCGCAGCGGACGAGCCGTTTTCCCGCCTGTCTGTCCGAACTCACCCAGCGTCACGCTGCCGTCACCGCCGGGCTGCCGTCCGGGCAGGACACGACGTAGCGCAGCCGCCGGCCGTCACGGTTGAACTCGACGTGCGCCTTGGTGTGCACCCCGAGGTCGGCGCCGACGAGTTCGGCGCCGGGGGCCGGCAGGACCTGCAGGACGGCGACCTTGTGCCCGGCGCAGGCGGCCACGACCACGCCGCCGCCGGTCGACAGGCTGGCGCTCGGCCCGGTGGCGACCCGACCGTTCCCGTTGCCTTCGTTACCCTGATCGCCCTGTTCGCCCCGGTTTCCGTGGTCCTCGGCGGCGGGCCGCGGCACGACGCCCGGGCCCGAGGGCGTGACGGTTGGGCCACCCTGCGTGGTCGCGCCGCCGAGCGGGCCGGCCTCCCCCGTCGCCGGCCCGACCGGAGGCGAGCCGCCGGCCTCGACGCCGGTTTCGGCGACGGGTCTCGTCAGGGTGTACGCCACGAGGAGCGCGGCGATCGCGGCGAGCACGCCGATGGCGGCCAGGACACGCCGGCCCTGGGCCACGGGCTCGATCGGCGTCGAACCGTCGATGCGCGCGACCGGCGCCACGACCCGTGTCGTGTGCTCGTCGGCGTCCGGAGCAGGCTCCTGGAGTACCAAAGAAAAACGCGGAACGATGCCCGCGGCCCGGGCCAGGCGGGCGGCGACCACGACGGCGGCCGGACGGTCCGCGGGGTCCTTGGCGAGGCAGCTCATGCACAGTTCGCGCACGTCGGGCGGGATTCCGGGCAGCTCGGGCAGCGGCTCCGGCGTGACCGTCATGTGCGCCATGACCATCTGCGTCGTCGTCTCGTTGTCCCAGGGCAGCCGGCCGGTGACGCAGCGGTACAGCAGCAGCCCGAACGCGTACACGTCGCTGGCCGGCGTGACGTCGTCGGAGACCAGCCGCTCGGGCGCCAGGTAAGCAGGAGTGCCGAGCACCAGGTCGCCGCCGGGCGCGTCGGGCACGCCCGCGACGCCGACGATGCCGAAGTCCAGCAGCTTGGCCGCGTCCGGCGTGAGCATGACGTTGGCCGGCTTGACGTCGCGATGCACGAGGTCCTCGGCGTGCGCGGCGGCCAGCCCGGCCGCGACCTCGGCGCAGACGCGCAGCGCCGCGGCCGGCGGGAGCGGCCCGGAGCGCAGCCGCTGGTCGAGGTTGGGCCCGCGCAGCAGCTCCATGACCACGAACGGTGCATCGCCGTCGGTCTCACCGTAGTCGTAGACGCTCGTGATGTTCGGATGCGAAAGACGCGCAACGGCCCGGGCCTCGGCGCGGATGCGCCGGCGCCACTCGGCATCGGCGCGAAGCCGCCGCGCGAGGACCTTGACCGCGACCTCCCGGCCCAGCACCAGGTCGTCGGCGCGCCACACCACCGACATGCCGCCCTCGCCCAGCCGTTCGACCAGCTGGTATCGGCCGTTGATGAGCTGACCGGCATCCACCCGCTCAAGTCTGCCCCAATCGACCGCGGCCGACATCCCGGGCAATCGTTTACCCCGGATTTGTCGGGGTACGTCCGGGCGTTCAAAAAATCGCCGCGACCCGCCGGGCGGGATGTCCGCAATAGACGGATTCCCGTCCGGCGCCTTGTCAATTCCCCGGCTAGCCTGAGGGGATACGACGGCTCGAGTTGCGATCCGATGACAACGTTTCTACGCAACCGGGCGGTTCACCTACGGGTCTTACACCTAACGGTGGCCACGGCACGACCATGAGGAGGCCAGTTGACCAGGCACCGCACGTTCGAGGAACTCGGAGCCCCGCTACCCACGCCCGAGTTCCGCGCCGCGACCGATGCGATCGTCGCCAACATCGAACAGGTCATCGAGGGCAAGACCGCAACCGTGCGGTTGGCCTTGGCCGTCCTGCTCGCCGAGGGGCACCTTCTGATCGAGGATGTTCCCGGTGTCGGTAAGACCAAACTGGCCAAGGCCCTGGCCCGCTCGATCGACTGCACGGTCCGGCGCATCCAGTTCACGCCCGACCTGCTGCCCAGCGACGTCACCGGCGTCAGCGTCTACAACCAGGAGACGCGCGACTTCGAGTTCAAGCCGGGCGCGGTGTTCGCCAACATCGTCGTCGGCGACGAGATCAACCGGGCCTCGCCGAAGACCCAGTCGGCGCTGCTGGAGAGCATGGAGGAGCGGCAGGTCACCGTCGACGGCGCGACCTACCCGCTCCAGGTGCCGTTCATGGTCGTCGCCACGCAGAACCCGATCGAGATGGAGGGCACGTATCCGCTGCCCGAGGCCCAGCGCGACCGGTTCACCGCCCGCATCGCGATGGGCTACCCGGACATGGGCGCCGAGCTCGCGATGCTCGACGTGCACGGGCGCCACGACGCCCTGGAGGACCTCGTCCCCGTCTCCGACGGCTCGTTAATCCGCCGGATGATCGCTACCGTCCGTGACGTTCACGTCGCCGATGCGGTCAAGCAGTATGCGGTCAACATCGTCACCGCCACCCGCGAGGCCGGCGAACTCCGCCTGGGCGCCTCCCCTCGCGCCACGCTGCAGCTGCTGCGTACCGCCCGCGCCGTCGCCGCCATCGAGGGCCGGGAGTTCGTGCTCCCCGACGACCTGCAGGCGCTCGCCGTGCCGGTGCTCGCGCACCGCGTCATCCCCACGGCCGAGGCCCAGCTGTCCCGCCGGACCACCGACGCGATCATCGCCGAGCTCGTGCACCGCCTGCCGCTGCCGTCGGACCGCCAGCAGCGCTCGCCGTACGACACGCGGCAGCAGCAGCGGCCCCAGCAGTACGGGGGCCGCTGAACATGCGAGAGGCGCTGCGGGGGCTCACCACCCGGGGTCGTAGTTTCCTGGCCGCCGCCGCAGCGGCCCTGATCGCCGCCCTGATCCTCGGCGAACGCGACCTGCTCCGCGTGGCGATCCTGCTCGCCGCGCTGCCGTTGCTGTCCGCGGCGTACGTCGGGCGGACCCGCTACCGCCTCTCGTGCAGCCGCACGCTCGACCCGCACCGCGTCCAGGTGGGCGCGAGCGCGCGGGTCATCCTGCGCCTGCAGAACCTCTCCCGCCTGCCGACCGGCACCATGCTGCTGGAGGACCGGCTGCCCTACGCGCTGGGCAGCCGGCCGCGCCTGGTGCTGGAGAAGCTCGGCGCGCACCAGGCCAGCTCCGTCGCCTACACGGTGCGCGCCGACGTGCGCGGCCGCTACGAGGTCGGCCCGCTCGTCGTGCGGCTCACCGACCCGTTCGGGCTGTGCGAGCTGACCCGGGCGTTCCCGTCCGTCGACCGGCTCACCGTGATCCCGCAGGTCGTGCCGCTGCCCTCGGTGCGCCTGGCCGGCGAGTTCGCCGGCTCCGGCGACAGCCGCGCCCGCTCCGTTGCCGTGCACGGCGAGGACGACGCGGCCACCCGGGAGTACCGCTACGGCGACGACCTGCGCCGGGTGCACTGGCGCTCGACGGCGCGCACCGGCGAGCTCATGGTCCGCCGCGAGGAGCAGCCGTGGGAGAGCCGGGCCACCGTGGTGCTCGACACCCGCGCGGCCGCGCACCGCGGCGAGGGCCCGACGGCGAGCTTCGAGTGGGCGGTGTCCGCGGCCGCGAGCATCGCGGTGCACCTGCGCCACGCCGGGTACAAGATGCGCCTGGTGACCGACGGCGGCGTCGACGTCGACGCGACCGAGATCGACGGCGACGGCCCGCTGCTCGACCAGCTCGCCGACGTGCGGCTGGCGCAGCGCGGCGACATTGGCACGCTCATCGAGCGGGTGCGCCGCCGCAGCGACGGCGGCCTCATCATCGGCATCTTCGGCCTGCTGTCCTCGGCCGAGGCCGAGCTGCTCGCCTCGTTCCGCTCCAACAACGCGACCTGCGTCGCACTGTTCATCGACTCCTCGACCTGGCTCAACCTGCCGACCGCGGCGCGCGAGGAGGCTGACAAGGCGCACGGCGTCGCGTCGCTCGCGCTGCTGCGCAGCGGCTGGCGGGTCGTGGAGGTGCCGCACGGGGCCAAGCTCTCCGCCCTGTGGCCACAGACCGGCCGGGGTTCGCAGGGCTTCGCCTGGCGGGCCGCATCGGCGGAGAGCGTCGCTGGAGGGGTCCGGTGAACCAACGCAAGCACCTGACGCTGATCGCGGCCGGATCGGCGTTCCTGGCGTCGCTGCCGCTGACCAACGTCTTCGAGAACTACACCTGGGCGATCCGCTCGTTCCTGGTCGTGGCCGTCATGTGCGGCGTCGGGCTGCTCGTGCGCAGCCTCCGGGCGCCGTCGTGGGCGCCGAGCGCGGCCATGGCGCTGTCCGGGCTGCTCGCGCTCACCTGGCTGTACCGCAGCCACGAGGAGTACCTCGGGATCGTGCCCTCGCCGGGCACGATCGTGCACTTCGGGCAGCTGCTGCGCACGGCGTCGGAGGAGATGAGCGAGTACGCGACGCCGGTCGGCGACCGCGAGGGCTTCCTCTTCCTGGCCACGCTCGGCGTCGCCGCGGTGGCCCTGCTCGTCGACCTGTTCGCGGTCGTGGTCCGCCGCCCGGCGCTGGCCGGCCTGCCGATGCTGGCGATCTACTCGGTGCCGGTCACCGTCGACACGGACAGCACCAGCTGGTTCCCGTTCGTGCTCGGCGCCCTGGGCTTCCTGTGGCTGCTCGTCACCGACAACGTCGACCGGGTCCGCCGCTTCGGGCGCCGCTTCACCGGCGACGGCCGCGACGTCGACCTGTGGGAGCCGTCCCCGCTCGCCGCGGCCGGCCAGCGCCTCGGCGCGCTGAGCGTCGTCGCCGCCGTGCTCCTGCCGCTCATCCCGTTCGCGATGCCGGCCGGCCTGCTCGACAGCCTCGGCGGCGGCGCGGGCGGCGGCAGTGGCGCCGGGATCGGCAACGGCAAGAACGGCAAGTCGGTCAGCATGTTCGCGCTGCTGTCCGGCCAGCTCAACCGCAACAAGTCGGTCGAGATGGTCAAGGTGACCGACCTCGACGACACCCAACCGTTCTACCTGCGCTTCAACGTCCTCGAGGACCTCTCCGCCAAGGGCTTCAGCGCCCGGCCGATCAGCGGCGGCGCGCCCGTCGGCAATGGCTTCGGCAAGCCGGAGTGGGGCCCGTCGGTGAAGTCGGCGACCCACACCGCCCGCGTCGAGGTCACCAACGAGCTCGCGATCAACTATCTGCCGATCTACACCTGGCCGACCAAGATCGACAAGGTCAGCAACAACTGGGCGTTCGACCCGAAGACCGCCGTCGTGTACTCCAACAAGGAGACGACGGCCAAGAAGTCCTACAACGTGACGTACACGCGCCCGGAGATCTCCCCCGACGACCTGCGCGCCGCCGCGCCGGTCGACACGAGCAGCCCGCAGCTCAAGGACCTCGCGACCGCCCCCGCCAACCCGGTGGTCAAGTCGAAGGTCGAGGAGCTCATCAAGGGCAAGACGACCGAGTACGACAAGGTCAAGGCGATCTTCGACTTCTTCTCGCCGGACAACGGGTTCACCTACGACACCTCGACCGGCGCCGACACCAGCGGCACGAAGATCGCCGACTTCCTGAACAACAAGCGCGGCTACTGCGCCCAGTACGCGGCGGCCTTCGGCTGGCTGCTGCGCGAGGCCAAGATCCCGGCCCGCGTGGCGTTCGGCTTCGCCCGCGGCGGCTCGCCGGCCGGCACCAAGGCCATGATGCTCACCAACTTCAACCTGCACGCGTGGACCGAGGTGTACTTCCCCGGCTACGGCTGGCTGCCGTTCGACGCGACGCCGTCGACCGCGATCGGCGGCTCCGTGCAGACCTCGTACATGCCGGCCGCCGAGACCGCCAACGGCAACGACGACCCGAACCGGCGCGGCAGCCAGCCGCTGCCGAGCGGCTCCGCCGCCGCGGGCGACCCCGGCCTCACCGGCCACGAGAACCCGGGCAACACGGGCGGCGGCGACATCAACACCAAGCTGTCGCTCTCGCAGCGCGTGGGGAACTTCGCCGCGAGCGCCCCCGGCATCGCGCTCATGGCCGCGGTCCTGCTGCTCCTGCTCCTGGCCCTGCCCGGCTTCGCCCGCGCACGCACCCGCCGCCGACGGCTCACCTTCGCCGCCGCCGGCCCCGGCACGCCCGTCGGCGTCCCGGTCGGCGACGGCCCGCAGATGACCGTCCTGCCGGAGGACGACCGCTCGGCCCTGGTCGCCCGCGACAACGCCCACCGCGCGTGGGACGAGCTGCTGGACACCATGACCGACTACCGCGTGACGATCGACGAGGCCGAGACCCCGCGCGCGACGGTCGACCGCCTCGTGCGCAAGGAGCGCCTGCGCGACAAGGCCGAGTCGGGCGCGCGCCTGCTCAGCACGGTCGAGGAGCACGCGCGGTATGCCCGCAGCCCGCTCTCGGCCCGCGAGCTGCGCACCGCCCTGTCCTCGGTCGAGTCCGCCTTCGCCGCGAACGCGACGCGCAAGGTCCGCCTGATAGCGCGGTTCCTGCCCCCGTCGGTCCTGCGCCGCTGGCGGACCAACGCGGGCATTCGCTCGAGCGCCCTGACGCTCTCGATCGGCCGCGGCTGGGACTCCTTGATGCGCACCTTGAGCGTGCGCCGCATGGTGGCCCGCCGATCCGGCCGCTGACCGCTGTCGAAGTCGAGGGGGACGTCCACCTTTGCCGGGGGCGTCCCCCTTTCTTTGGCGTGTTCGGGCGCTTTTCCGACAAGTCGGGCACTCCGTGCCACGACTTGTCGGATTTATACCCTGACAGCCTATAAATACGGGCAAAGGCCATACTCAGCGCGGCGATCGCCGCTCACCCGGCATTTTCTCTCCACGTTGACGCGAATGACGGCGACAAATCGGACATCGCGAAGAACGTGGAGACATCATGTACTCCCAGGTGCGCTATGTCTCCACGTTGATGGCCATGTCCGCTTGTCGCCGTCGCGCGGGCCTGATCGTGGAGAGAAAACGCCGCTCTGCTGCGAATAGGCGACACTCGCTGCGTGTCGCACGAGATCTTCCGCAGCGTCGAGTTCCCGTTCCCCGGCGGCCGCTTCCCACACCACCGTGGCGCCGTCATCCGGCGCACCGTGCTCACGGGCGAGGAACCGGCGCGCGAGGTGGTCCACGTCGAGGACAACAGCTGGCTGGTCGGCGACTGCGTGAACGACCCGAACCTCCCCGGCGCCGTCGTGGTCGCCCGCATCAGCCCGCTCGCGGACGCCGACCCGTCGCTGGCCGAGCTCGCCGCGCTTCCTCTGGGCCACGTCGCCGAGCGCGCCGACCGGGACCATCAGCATCCCCGAGTGGCTGGACTAGGCCGAATGGCCGCATGGCCGCACCATCGGCGCGGCCCGTCGAGGTCGGCGTCGCGATCGCGGCCGGAATCGGGGACGTCACCGAGCCGAGCAACATCCGAGGCGCCGACTTTGCGCGCCGGCTGAGCCAGTGGCCGGACTGATCATTGAGCTGGGCAACATCCGAGGCGCCGACGTTGCGCGCCGGCCGAGGCCGTGGCTCAGCGAGGTGGGTTGGGCCTTTGGGGGCGCTCGTGCGAGTACGAGGGGCGAGTGGTTCGGGGCCACGAAGGCGCGATGAACTCACAAAGCCCCGCACCGGCCATGGTCGGCCGAGGCAGGGCGTGTGGTACCCACTCTTCGACCTCCACCCTGTGTGCCTGCGGTGGTCGACCGTGGGTCAGTCAGGCCGTCGTCAGAGGTCGCCCTCCGGGCGGCGGCGCCAGCGTTCCTCGAGGCGATCCACCAGGCCGCCGCGCCGCTGTCGGGTGCGGCGCGAGGCCGTGCCGCCGACGGCGTGCAGGTCGGTGGTCTGGCCGCGGCGGTATGCCTGGACGCCGAACGCCAGAGCGCACAGCATGACCAGGAAGCCGCCCACGCCCAGGAGTGGGATGGAAATTGCCACGCCGTAGACAAGCAGCGCCATGCCGGCCAGCAGCAGGATCCCTGCGGCGATCATCCGGCGCTTGGCATGGAACCGCGGGTCGGTGGCGCGCACCGCCGAAGCGAACTTGGGATCCTCGGCTAGCGACCGCTCGATCTGCTCGAACAGCCGCTGCTCGTGCTCCGAGAGCGGCACGGCACTCCTCCCCGGTCGCGAAGGCCGGTCTTGAGGGACCGGCAGTCCGGCACAGCCGGACGGCTGCGTACTGGCAAGTTTACGAGGGGGTCAACGCGTCGGAAAGCGGGACGATGGTCCGGCCGTGCCGATTTTCCGACGAGTGTGGCTCCTATGTCCTTCCATTGTGTCGCCTCTGGGACTCTCCTGCCCCCTCCCCGCCCGGTGCGGCTCCATTTCCGTCGGTGCGCATGCCGTCGCCGCGCAGCAGGCTCGCGGGCTTGACGAGGCCGGCGCCGAACCGCGCGGCGACCGCGTCGGCGGCCCGTTCGGCGTCGCGCCAGCCATGATCACGCTCACCCAGCGTCATCTGCCGCGGGGTGCCATCGGCGTGGACGAGGCCCTCGACGCGCACGCCGACGAGGCGGATGCGCTCGCCGGGTCGGCCGGCCTGGAACAACGCCCAGCCGATCTCGAAGATCTCGCGGCTCACGTCGGTCGGCACGTCTACGGTGCGTGATCGGCTGAGCGTCTGGAAGTCGGCCAGCCGGATCTTGACCGAGACGGTCCGGCCGGCCTGCCCGGCCTGGCGCAGGCGGCGGGCGACCTTGTCCGACAGCGCCAGCATCGTGCGTCGGATGGTCGACAGGTCGCTCACGTCGACGTCGAACGTGGTCTCGGCGCCGATCGACTTCTCCACGTGGTCGGGAATCACCCGCCGGGGGTCACGAGCCCAGGACAGCTCGTGCAGGTGGTGGGCGGCGGCGTCACCCACCGCCGAGCGCAGCATGCCCACTGGCGCGGCGGACAGGTCGCCGATGGTCTTGAGCCCCAGCCGCTGAAGGGACTCGGCGGTGCGCTCCCCCACGCCCCAGAGCGCCTCCACGGGCAACGGGTGCAGATATTCCAGTTCACGCTCCTTGGGAATCACCACCATCCCGTCCGGCTTGGCGCGCGTGGAGCCGAGCTTCGCCAGGAACTTCGTCGCGGCCACCCCGACCGAGCAGGTGAGCCGCTGCTCCTGCGCCACCCGCCGCCGGATCATCGCCGCGATCCCGGCCGGCGGCCCGAGCAGCCGCAGCGCGCCGGCGATGTCGAGGAACGCCTCGTCGAGCGAGAGCGGCTCGACCAGCGGCGTCACGTCGCGGAAGATCGCCATCACGGCCCGGGAAGCCTCGGTGTAGGCCGAGAAGTCGGGCGGCAGGAAGATCGCATGCGGGCACAGCCGCTGCGCCCGGGCGCCCGGCATGGCGCTGCGCACCCCATACTTCCTGGCCTCGTAGCTCGCCGCCGACACCACCCCGCGCGGACCCGCCCCGCCCACGATGACCGGTTTGCCCCGAAGCTCCGGCCGCCGCCGGATCTCCACCGACGCGTAGAAGGCGTCCATGTCGACGTGCAGCACCGTGCAGCCGGTGTCGTCGGCGTCGGGCCCGAACTCCCCGGCTCCTCCACGCGGTACAACCTGACTTCGCCCCACATCGCGAACCTTAGCGGGACCCTCTGACAAAATTGACGAAAACTTAGGTTTGCCTTACCTTCCTGGCATGGCCTATGTCGCGATGACCTCGCCCCTGGCGCCGGTCGTCGCGGCGCTCGAGGGCCTCCGCCGCCGCCAGCCGGCCCTGACCCGCTGCGTCACCCCCGGCCTGGTGATCACTGCGACACCGGAGTGGTCAAGAGCCATGAACCCGGAAGCCGCAGCGGTACTCCTGGTCGCCGGCTGGACCCGAGCCCGCCGCGTCCCGTTGCTGATCCCGGGCGAGACGTTCGTCGACCGCACCGGCCGGCTTGGCGTGCGGCGCGCCCACGTCGCCGTGCTGTCCGACGACCCGTGCGCCGTCACCCCCGGCGTCGTGGTCGCGCGGGACCGCGCCGAGCTGCTGGACCTGGTCGCGGAGCACGCGGGCGACGAGATGCCGGCCTGGGAGCTGGCCCGCCACGTACGCCGCCTGACCGCACTCCTCGCCATCCCGGCTTCACCCCTGCCGGTCACCCGCACGAATCGCGCATTCAGCGCATAAGCACGTAGGCCGATCGACCGCGCTCCCGTTTCCCGGGCCACAGCGCCCCGACAGTCGGCCGATCGAGCGGGGCGCCGAGCAGGCGGTCGAATCGTTCTATCGGCGCATAAGTCAGACCCCGCGCCGGACCAAGACGCCGGCTAGCACCTTTCATCCGATTTTTCGCCTGGCGGGGTATAAATCCGACAAGTCGTGGCGCGCCAGCGCCCGACTTGTCGCAAAGCCCGAGCGGCCGAAGCTCAGCGGCGGACCAGCAGCAGAGGGATCTCCATCTCTGCCGCCGTTGCCGAGCCGTGGAAGGCGATCATCTGGGACAAACGAGCGGGCTCGTGTGCGCTGGCCAGGACCACCCAGCGCTCCCGGCAGGCCACGACCACGTCGCCGATGCGGGTCAGGTGCGACTCCGGGACGGTGCCGAACCAGCCGCGCGCGACCGCGTCCTCGCGGAGCAGGACGTCGGCGCCGTCGGACAGGATCTCGCGCCAGGCGGACAGGACGTCCTGCTCGGCGCCGGGCTGTGTGTGCAGGTAGCGGACCCGGGGCTCGCCGGCGACCACGGTCACGCCTGCCGTCAGGCGCGGGTCGAGGTCAAGGTCGATGCGGCGGTCCGGCGGAATGTCCAGCTGGCCGTGGTCGGCCGTGACGACCAGGGCCGAATCCGGGGGAAGCGCGTCGGTCAGGCGGGTGATCAGGCGGTCGGCGTCCGCGGCGGCGGTGTGCCATTCGGGGGTACCGATGCCGAAATCGTGGCCGGCGCGGTCCACGTCCGGGAGGTAGCCGTAGACCAGGCGCGACTCGGACAGGGCGCCGATCATCTCGTCGGCCACCGCGTCCGCGGCGGCGCCGGGGCCCAGGCGGGCGCCGCGGTACGCCGAGCGGGTCAGGCCGCTGTCGGTGAACGCCGGGTTGGTGACGACCGTCGGGGAAAGGCCGGCCTCGTAGGCGCGCGTGAACGCCGTCGGGACCGGCTGCCACTCGGCCGGGTCGGGCTCGTCGGTCCAGTAGAGGTGGTTGACGACCTGGTCGGTGCCGGGGCGGTTCAGGGTGAAGCCGACGATGCCGTGGCGGCCCGGAGCGGTGCCGGTGCCCAGCGTGACCAGGCTGACGGGGGTGGTGGACGGAAAGCCGGCCGTGATGCGGCGGGCCTCGCCGATGCGGCCGGCGGCGATGTCGGCGATCGTGGGTGCCGACGGGGCGGCGGTCGGGAGCTGGTGCCAGCCGAGGCCGTCGAGCAGCACGACGGCGATGCGCTGGACGCCGTCGAGCGAACGCGCCAGGGCCAGCGGGTCGGGCTCGCCGGCGACGCCCAGCGCGTGCAGGGCGCTGGGCATGATGTCGGCAAGGCTGCCCGAGCCGTACCGCGGCGAGACCGGCTCCAGCGGGTCCATCACGAGCGGCGGGCGAGCAGGTGCAGCTGGGTGGCGATGTCGCGATACGGCGGGGTGCCGGCCACGACGAGCTCGAACGCCGCCAGGGCCTCCGGCTCGCTCTCGGCGACGGTGCCGGGGACCAGGTCGGCGACGACCCGCACGCCGTGGATCTGCTCGACGGCCAGGCCGCACTCGTCCAGCAAGGCGGTTGCGGTGTCGGCGCTGTAGCGGCGGCGCAGGCGGTCGCGCGAGTCGCCGCTGCCGGCGGGGCTGGCCAGCAGCAGGGAGGCGGCGGCGATGTTGCCGTTGATGGCCCGGGCGAGCACGGCGGCGGCGCGGTTGGCCACCAGGACGCTCGCCGCGCCGCCGGGGCGCAGGGTCCCGGCGAGCGCGGCGACGACCTTGTGCGGGTCGTCCACTACCTCCAGCAGGCTGTGGCAGAGCACGAGGTCGACCGTCTCGGGCTCGACCAGGTCGGCGAGGCCGTCGCCGTCGCCCTGCACGGCCCGCACGCGCTCACCGACGCCGGCCTCGGCGGCGCGGCGGATGAGCGCGGCGAGCGCGTCGGGGCTGGCGTCGACGACCGTGACCGTGTGGCCCGCGAGCGCCAGCGGCACGGCGAACCCGCCGGTGCCGCCGCCCACGTCGAGCACGTTGAGCGGCCGGTCGGCCCGGGCAAGCTCACGGCGCAGCACCTGCCAGACCACTGCGGTGCGGGGTGCAGAAGACTCCACATGACCGACACTAGTGGAGCAGCGGCAGGTACACCTGACCGCCCGCCGCCGCGAACTCCTCCGACTTCTGCCGCATGCCGAGCTCGGCGTACTCGCGCAGGTCCTGGCTGATCTTCATCGAGCAGAACTTGGGGCCGCACATGGAGCAGAAGTGCGCGGTCTTGGCGGGTGCGGCCGGCAGGGTCTCGTCGTGGTACGCCCGCGCGGTGTCCGGGTCCATCGCCAGGTTGAACTGGTCCTCCCAGCGGAACTCGAAGCGGGCCTTGCTCAGCGCGTCGTCCCACGCCTGCGCGCCCGGGTGGCCCTTGGCGAGGTCGGCGGCGTGCGCGGCGATCTTGTACGCGATCACGCCCGCCTTCACGTCGTCGCGGTCGGGCAGGCCGAGGTGCTCCTTCGGGGTGACGTAGCACAGCATCGCGGTGCCGTGCATGGCGATCATCGCGGCGCCGATTGCGGACGTGATGTGGTCGTATGCGGGCGCGACGTCGGTGGTCAGCGGGCCCAGCGTGTAGAAGGGCGCCTCGTGGCACCACTCCTTCTGCAGGTCCACGTTCTCCTTGATCTTGTGCATCGGCACGTGGCCGGGGCCCTCGATCATGACCTGGACGTCGTGCTCCCACGCGATGCTCGTGAGCTCGCCGAGGGTGCGCAGCTCGGCCAGCTGGGCTTCGTCGTTGGCGTCGGCGATCGAGCCGGGGCGCAGGCCGTCGCCGAGGGAGAACGCGACGTCGTAGCGGGCGAAGATCTCGCAGAGCTCGGCGAAGTTGGTGTACAGGAAGTTCTCCTGGTGGTGCGCGAGGCACCAGGCGGCCATGATCGAGCCGCCGCGCGAGACGATGCCGGTGACCCGTTTGACGGTCAGCGGCACGTACCGCATGAGCACCCCGGCGTGCACGGTCATGTAGTCGACGCCCTGCTCGGCCTGCTCGATGATCGTGTCGCGGTAGGCCTCCCAGGCCAGCCGCACCGGGTCGCCGCCGACCTTCTCCAGGGCCTGGTAGATCGGCACGGTGCCGATCGGGACCGGCGAGTTGCGCACGATCGCCTCGCGGGTGGCGTGGATGTGCTTGCCGGTCGAGAGGTCCATGACCGTGTCGGCGCCCCAGCGGGTGGCCCAGGTGAGCTTGGCGACCTCCTCCTCCACGCTCGAGGAGACCGCGCTGGTACCGATGTTGGCGTTCACCTTCACCAGGAACCGCGACCCGATGATCATCGGCTCACTCTCCGGGTGGTTGACGTTGTTGGGCAGGATGGCCCGCCCCGCCGCGATCTCGTCGCGCACCAGCTCCGGCTCGACGTTCTCGCGGATCGCCACGAACTCCATCTCCGGGGTGATCACGCCCCGGCGGGCGTAGTACAGCTGCGTGCGCTCGGTCGGCCCGCGCTCGGCGATCCACGGCGCCCGCAGCGCCGCCAGCCCGACCGGCGGGTCGTTGAGCGGCCCCGACGTGTCGTACAGCCGGACCGGCGGGTTGTCCCCGGTCAGCTCGACCTCGGCGAAGGGCACCCGGAGGTCGGGCCGGGAGCCGGGCACGTACACCTTGCGTTTCATGCGCTCCTCCTGCAAAAGGGCATGGCGAACCAGGCCCCTCCACATCAAGGGGCCTGAAATGTCCGAAATCTCAGAGACCCCAGGCGAGCGGCCCGTGGCCGGACCCGAGGGTCCAGTCCGCGGACCGGACGAGGGCGGAGTGGACGTAGGACTTGGCGCCCGACAGCGCGTCGGGCAGGGACGAGCCGCCGGCCAGCAGGGCGGCGGTGGCGGCGGCAAAGGTGCAGCCGGTGCCGTGGTTGTTGGCCGTGTCGATCCACGGCGCACTCAGCAGCGTGACCTGCCCGTCGTGCCAGACCGCGTCGACGGCCTCGGCACTGCCGCGCAGGTGCCCGCCCTTGACCACCACGCAGCGCGGGCCGTAGGCGGCGAGGTCGGCGGCGGCCTTGACGGCGTCGTCGGCGTCGAGCACGTCGCGGCCGAGCAGTACCGACGCCTCGCGCAGGTTCGGCGTGACGACGGCGGCGTGCGGGAAGAGCAGCTCGAGATACGCCCGCTCGGCGTCGGCGGTGAACAGCCGGTCGCCGGAGGACGCGACGAGGACGGGGTCGACGACCAGGGCCGGCAGCCTCGGCGCGTAGCGCGCGACGAGCGCGACGGTCTCCGGCGTGGCGAGCATGCCGGTCTTCACGGCGGCGACGGGCAGGTCGTCGAGGACGGCGTCGAGCTGCGCGGCGACGAAGTCCGGCGCGACGGCCGAGATGCCGCGCACGCCCACGGTGTTCTGCGCGGTCAGCGCCGTGATCACGCTGGTGCCGAACACCCCGTGCGAGGCGAACGTCTTGAGGTCGGCCTGGATGCCGGCGCCGCCGCCCGAGTCCGAGCCCGCGATGGTCATCGCGACGGGAGGGTTCGGGCCGCTCATGCGGTCAGCAGCTCCTTCACGAACCGGGCCGGGTCCTCGGCCCGCATGACCGCACCCATCACGGCCACGCCGGCCGCGCCCTCGTCGAGGCAGTCGCGGACGCGGACCGCGGTGTCGACCCCGCCCAGCGCGTACACCGGGACCGGCGCGACCTGCGCCATGCGGCCCAGCGCCGCCAGGCCCAGCGGCGGGCCGTAGCCGGGCTTGCTGCGCGTCGGGTAGATCGGCGAGAGGGTGGCGAAGTCGACGCCGCCGTCCTCGCCGGCCGCGACCAGGTCCTCCTGGCAGTGGCACTTGCGCAGCGCCGGGTCCTCCTCGAGCAGCAGCCGCCCGCCGACGCCGTCGAGGGCGGTGCGCAGCGCCGAGGCGAGCTTGAGCCGCCGCCGCGGCGGGAGGTCGTGCTCGCGCAGGACGACCGCGCGGGCGCCGCCGTCGATCGCCATCGCGATCACCTCCTCCAGCGGCCGCTCGGCCTGCCGGCGGTCGGTGAAGACGATGAGGCCGGGCTCTACCACGGCATACCTCCGGTCGGGCTGGATGCGGTCGCGTGCAGCCGGCGCGGGATGCGCCCGGCGCCGTAGGCCAGCCGCCCGGCCCGCACCGCGAGGCGCATCGCCTCGGCCATGCGCGCCGGGTCCTCCGCCCGGGTCACCGCGGAGGCGAGCAGCACGCCGTCGCAGCCCAGCTCCATGGCCAGGGCCGCGTCGGAGGCGGTGCCGATGCCGGCGTCGAGGATGACCGGGACGGTGACCTTCTGCCGGATCAGCGCGATGTTGTGCGGGTTGCGGATGCCCAGGCCGGAGCCGATGGGCGCGCCGAGGGGCATCACGGCGGCGCACCCGGCGTCGGCGAGGCGCTGGGCGAGGATCGGGTCGTCGCTGGTGTACGGCAGGACGACGAAACCGTCCTCGACCAGCTGCGCGGCGGCGGCGACCAGCTCGACCCCGTCGGGCAGGAGGGTGTCCTCGTCGCCGATCACCTCGAGCTTCACCCACTCGGTGCCGAATGCCTCGCGCGCCAGGTGGGCGAGCTTCACCGCCTCGGTCGCCGTGTAGCACCCGGCGGTGTTGGGCAGGACGCGCACGCCGCAGCGCTCGATGACGCCGAGCAGCGACGGCGCGGCCGGGTCGAGCCGGCGCAGCGCCACGGTGACGAGCGCGGTCTCGCTGGCCCGGATCGCCGCCTCCAGTGCGGCGTGGCTGGTCGCGCCCCCGGTGCCGAGGATGAGCCGCGAAGAAAGCTCCTTGCCCGCGATGAAGAGGCCTTCATCCACCCTGCACCGCCGTGAGCACCTCGACGTGATCGCCGTCGGCGGGGCGGGTGTCCGCCCAGCGCGCCCTGGGCACCACGTCCCCGTTCAGCGCGACGGCGATCCCGCGCGGGTCATCCCCGGCGAGCGTGCGCACCACGTCGGCGACGGTGGTGTCGTCGTCGACGGTCGATGCGACGGCATTGACTACGAGGTGCATACGGCTCACTCCTGCCTCCCTGCGCCGGCATGATCCGGATCAGGTTCGACGGTCGGGGGCTCACAGCCCCCCTCTCAGCCCGGTCACACCGGACTCCCGTGGGGTACGCCTCGACCATAACGCCGCGGCCGGGCTCAGGTAAAGCGACCCGCCCCGAAGGGGGTAACGTCCACGCTGGTCGTTCCCCTGGTGACCAGGTCGGCGATGACCTCGCCGGTGACCGGGGCCAGCAGCACGCCGTTGCGGTGGTGGCCGGTCGCCACGAGGACGCGGTCCCCGTCCAGCCGGCCCAGGACCGGGGCGTTGTCCGGCGTGCCGGGCCGCAGGCCGGCCAGGGTCTCGGCCAGCGCGAGCTCGGCGACGCCGGGCACCAGGTCGGCCGCCGGGCGGAGCAGGTCGAGCACGCCGCCGGCGGTCACCGTCGTGTCCGCGCCGCGCTCCTCCTCGGTGGCGCCGATGACCAGTTCGCCGTCGGCGCGCGGGACGAGGTACACGTGACGGCCGCTCGCAACACCGCGGATCACGTGCGTGAGCAGCGGTTCGGGCCCGCGCAGCCGCAGCAGCTGGCCCTTCACCGGCCGGACGGGCAGGCCGGTCAGCGACGCCGAGCCGGCGCCGGTGGCGATGATGATCACATCCTCCCGCAGCGTGGACAGCTCGTCGATCTTGTGCGGCGCGAACCGCAGCGGCAGGCTCCGCAGGGCGCCCAGCAGCCGGCGCGGGTCGACCTGGTGGTCGCCGGGCGCGAACGCGCCGCCGCGGACCCGCGGTGAGAGCAGCGGCTCGCGCTCGCGCAGCTGCCGGCCGGTGAGCGGCTCGATCGGCGTTCCGGCGCGGCGGTAGTACCCCACCAGCCGGTCGATCTCGGCCTGGTCGTCGCCGGTGAGCGCGACGAGGAGCGTCCCTTCGGCGCGGTACGCCAGGTCGTGCCCGGTGCGCGCCTCGACCCGCCCGGCGAAGGACGCCCAGCGCCCCATCGACTCGAGCATGAGCGCCTGCAGCGCCTCCTCGCCGTAGTTGGACTCGGCGGTCGGCGCGAGCATGCCGGCCGCGACCTGCCCGGCGCCGGCGCTCGGGTCCGGGTCGTAGACGGTGATGTCCTCGACGCCGCGCTCCAGCAGCTCGAACGCGATCGACAGCCCGATGACGCCGCCGCCGATGATCCCGACGCTCATCGCACGAACTCCGCCGCCGCCGCGAAGGGGTCGGCCGCGCCGCTGACCGCGCCGACCACGGCCACCGCGTGCGCGCCGGCCGCGTAGAGCTCGCCCGCCCGGTCCGCGGTGACGCCGCCGATCGCCACCACGGGTACCGACACTGCTTGCGCAACGGCCCGGATCCCGGCCGGCCCGATCGCGTCCGGCAGCCCGGACTTCGTCGTGGTCGCGAACGCCGGCCCAACGCCCAGGTAGGAGGCCCCGTCGGCGACCGCGCGCCGCGCGGTCTGCGGGTCGCGCGCGGTCGCGCCGAGGATCGCGTCCGGCCCGAGGATGCGCCGGGCCGCGGCCACGGGCAGGTCGTCGGCGCCGACGTGCCCGCCGTCGGCACCGGCGGCGAGCGCGATGTGCAGCCGGTCGTTGACCAGGCAGGTGCGGCCCAGCTCGCGGCACATCGCCAGCACCCTGACGGTCAGCTCGTAGGCCTCGCGGTCGGTGACGTGGTCCTCGGGCCGCACCTGGATCACGTCGAAGCCGGCGCGCAGCGCGGCCGCCACGATGTCCAGCGGATTCCGGCCGGGCCGGGTGTCGGTCACGAGATGCAGTCGTCCGAACGTAGGCACCGCGATAGTTTTTCAGACATGAAACAGGTGCGACTCGGCCGGACCGGCCTCCAGGTTTCCGAAATCTGTCTTGGCATGATGAGCTACGGCGACCCCGCCCAGCGCCCGTGGGCCCTCGAGGAGGCGGAGGCCGACCCGTTCGTCAAGCGCGCCGTCGAGGCCGGAATCACGTTCTTCGACACCGCCGACGTGTACTCGCTCGGCGCCAGCGAGGTGATCACCGGCCGGCTGCTCGCGAAGTACTTCGCCCGCCGCGACGACTACGTGCTGGCCACGAAGGTCCACGGCAGGATGGGCGACGCGCCCAACGACGGCGGCCTGTCCCGCAAGCACATCCTGGCCGGCATCGACAACTCGCTGCGCCGCCTCGGCACCGACTACGTGGACCTCTACCAGATCCACCGCTGGGACCCGAACACCCCGATCGAGGAGACGATGGAGGCACTGCACGACGTCGTCCGCTCCGGCAAGGCCCGCTACATCGGCGCGTCGAGCATGTACGCCTGGCAGTTCGCGAAGGCCCAGTACATCGCCGCGAGCCACGGCTGGACCCCGTTCGTGTCCATGCAGAACCACTACAACCTCGTGTACCGCGAGGAGGAGCGCGAGATGCTCCCGCTCTGCGCGGACCAGGGCATCGGCGTCATCCCGTGGAGCCCGCTGGCCCGCGGTCTGCTGGCCGGCAACCGCGGCCGCGGCGGCGAGCGCCGCACGACCCGCGCCAACAACGACCCGTTCGGCGACAGCCTCTACACCGAGGACGACTTCGCCGTGGTCGACGTCAACGCCGAGGTCGCGGCGGAGCGCGGCGTCACCCCGGCCCAGACCGCCCTGGCGTGGCTGCTGTCCAAGCCCATCGTGACCGCCCCGATCGTCGGCGCCACGAAGCTCAACCACCTCGACGACGCGATCGCCGCCACGGAGCTCACCCTGGACGAGAAGGAGATCGAGCGCCTCGAGGCCCCCTACGTCCCGCACGCCATCTCCGGCCACTAACTAGTCCGCAGACGCGAAGGGGCCCGGCCGATCCATTCGGCCGGGCCCTCTGCGAAGCTGGGTCAGTTGGACGCGACGCCGAGGCCGGCGTCGCCGCCGTGGAACTCGGTGCCCTCGGCGAAGGTGGCGTCGAAGCGCTGCTGCAGCGCGTCGAGCTCACCGAACTCGGCCTGGTGCGAGTTCTCCGAGCCCTCGGCCGCGAAGACGTGGTCGTCGACCGACGCGTCGTGGCTGTAGTTGGTGTAGTCGTCCGACTCGAAGTGCTGGGCCGGGGCCTGGTCGTACTCGACGTGGTGGCCCTGCGAGAAGTCGGTCGACTCCGCGGCGTGGTGGTCCTGCTCGTACTGACCGAACTGGCTGTTGTAGTCAGCCTCCGAGCCGTGGGCCTGGTGGAGCTGGTCGAGACCATCGTGCTCCTGGCCCGACTCGAAGTGGCCGTAGTCGACGTCGTGGCCGCTGTCGCCGGCGTCGAAGTCGCTCATGCTGTCCCCTTGGTCGTCGTTGCGTTGCGTTGAACGGTAAGGCCACCGTCCCGTGGAAATATCCCGGAAACGTGCCAGTGGCGGGTAGCCGACAAAAAGTGAACCACGCTCATCGGCAGGGACGCGTCAGCCGGGTGGCCGAGGCCCGCGGCGGGCGCCCCGGGCTCGCGGGGTTACGCTGGCCGCCGTGATCGGGCCGCTGGCAGTCGCCACCCACGTGCTGTCGCTGGCGCTCGCCGCCTGGGCGTTCGTGGAGTTCTTCCGGCAGCGCGAGCCGAGCCGGGCGCTCTTCGCCGGCGTGTGGGGCGTCGAGGCGCTGGTGCTCGTGCAGGTCGTGGTGCTCGCGGTCAAGCTGGCGGGCGGGCAGGACCCGGCCGGCGGCGACCTGGTCACGCTCATCGGGTACCTGCTCACCGCCGTTCTGCTGCCCCCGGCCGGCATCGTGCTGGCCCGCATGGAGCCGACCAAGTGGGGCTCGCTGCTCATCGGCGCGGCGGCGGTCATCGTGCCGGTGCTCATCCTGCGACTCGGACAGATCTGGAATGGCTGAAACGAAACCCCTCAACCGAGGCTTCGGCCGCGTGCTCGTCTTCATCTACGGCGTCTTCGCGCTGTCGGCCAGCGCCCGCGCCGGCGTGCAGATCAGCACCAAGTTCGACGAGGCGCCGCTGGCGTACTCGCTGTCGGCCCTCGCCGCGCTCGTCTACATCGTCGCGACGGTCGCCCTGGCCCGCTCCAGCGCCGCCTCCCGCCGCGTCGCGCTCGCCGCGGTCGGGTTCGAGCTGATCGGCGTGCTCGCCGTCGGCACGGTCAGCCTGGTCGACGCCGGCGCGTTCCCGGACGCCACCGTCTGGTCGGACTTCGGCCAGGGATACGGATACGTACCCCTGGTGCTCCCGTTCGTCGGCCTGTTCTGGCTTTGGCGTACCTCCCGACGCGAACCCGTCGCGGAGGCGACTGCGCCGAGGGATTGACGTCCCCCACCATTCGCGCATGACCACATCCCGCGGCCCGGCCATCGTGCTGTACCTGGTGGCCGCCCTCGAAGGCGTCCTCGGCGTCGGCTTCCTCTCCGCCGGCACCGCCGGCGTCGTCCCCGAGGCGAGCATGACCTTCTCGATCGTCGGCACTGTGCTCATCCTCGGCGCCGTGCTGCTGTTCATGCTCGGCATGCGCTTCGCCCGCCGCGCGGCCATGGCCCGCTACCTGCGCGAGCGGGGCGTGCTGGGCACCGCGCAGGTGCTCGGCGCCCGCCAGACCGGCGTGACGCTCAACGACCAGCCGCAGGTCGCCCTCGACCTGCGGATCACCGCGCCCGGCCACGGCACCTACGACGCGAGCATCAAGGAGTTCGTGCCGTTCATCGCGCTCGGCATGCTGGGCAGCGGCCGGCCGCTGTCGGTGCGGGTCGACGCGCAGGACCGGCAGCGGATCCTCGTCGACTGGGAGTTCGTGCCGTCGGCCAGCGCCGACGAGATCCGCCGCGCGGTGGCCACCCCGGCGCCGGTCGACCCCGCCGAGGCGGCCCGGGCCAAGGCACAGATCCTGGCCACGGGCGTGCCGGGCACGGTGCGCGTGCTGTCCGCCGAGTTCGCCGGCAGCCTCGACGAGCAGGGCCGCCCGGTGTACTCCGCCCAGCTGCACATCCAGGTCGAGGGCCGCGCCCCGGTCGCCGGCCCAGCCGTGTTCGCCGTGCCGCTGGAGCGCGTCTCGGTCATGCAGCCCGGCGGCGTGATCCCGATCAAGGCCGACCCCTACGACCCGCAGAAGTTCGCCGCCGACTGGGACCGCCTGCCGGCCTCCTAACGGAAGTCGCGGGAGGGCGAGCGGATCGGCAGGCTCAGCACCGCGAGGTGATCGGCCCGCAGGTTGAGCACCCCTTCCGCCTTCTCGAGGATCCCCCGCACGATCATGGCGTTCGCCGTCCGGGCGACTTTGCGGTGCCGCTGCCAGAGCCCCGGCGTGCAGGTCACGTTGAGCATGCCGGTCTCGTCCTCGAGGTTGATGAACGTCACCCCACCGGCCGTGGCAGGGCGCTGCCGGTGGGTGACGATCCCGCCGACCGACACGCGCCGGCCCTCGGGCGCCTCTCGCAGCGCCTCGACCGACAGGGCGCCGATCGTGTCGAGGTAGGGGCGGGCGAACTGAGCGGGGTGCGCGTCCGGCGCCAGGCCGGTCGCCCACACGTCGGCGACCATGCGCTCCACGGCGTCCATGCCGGGCAGCATCGGCGCCTGCGTGCCGCCGGTCGTGCCGGGCAGCCGCCCCGCCGTCTCCTGCGCCGCCGCGCCGGCCGCCCACAGCGCCTCCCGCCGGGTCAGCCCGAGGCAGGCGAACGCGTCCGCGGTCGCGAGCGCCTCCAGGTGCGTCGCCGACAGCCCGGCCCGCCGCGCGAGGTCGCTCATCGAGGCATACGGCCCGCCGCTGCGCCTCTCCTCCTCGATGCGCTCGGCGACCTTGTCGCCCAGCGAGCGGACCGCCTTGAGCCCCAGCCGCACCGCCGGCCCGCCGCGGCCCCACTCGCTCGGCTTGTCGGATGTGCCCGATGTTTCGGATGTTTCGGCTAACGTCGCCGCCGCCGCACTGGCGTTGATGTCCGGGCGCAACACCGTGACGCCGTGCCGGCGGGCGTCGTCGACCAGGGACTGCGGCGAGTAGAAGCCCATCGGCTGGGCGTTGAGCAGCGCCGCGCAGAACGCCGCCGGGTGGTAGCGCTTGAGCCAGGCGCTGGCATACACCAGATAGGCGAAGCTCATCGCGTGGCTCTCCGGGAAGCCGTAGTTGGCGAACGCGGCCAGCTTGTCGAACAGCTCCTCGGCCAGGGCGCCGGTGATCCCGTTCTTCGCCATGCCGGCGAACAGGCGGGTGCGGATCGCGGTCATCCGATCCATCGAGCGCTTCGAGCCCATGGCCCGGCGCAGCTCGTCGGACTCGGCCGGCGTGAACCCGGCAACATCGATGGCCATCTGCATGAGCTGCTCCTGGAAGAGCGGGACGCCGAGCGTCTTCTTCAGGGACGGCTCCAGCAAAGCATGGGGGTACGACACTTTTTCGAGGCCGTTCTTGCGCCGGATGTACGGGTGGACCGAGCCGCCCTGGATCGGGCCGGGCCGGATCAGCGCGACCTCGACGACGAGGTCGTAGAACGTGCGCGGCTTGAGCCGCGGCAGGGTCGCCATCTGGGCACGGCTCTCCACCTGGAACACCCCGACGGAGTCGGCCCGGCAGAGCATGTCGTACACCTCGGTGTCGTCCAGCGGCATGTGCGCGATGTCCAGCTCCGAGTCGATCATCTCGAACGCGTACCGCAGTGCCGAGAGCATGCCGAGCCCGAGCAGGTCGAACTTCACCAGCCCGACGGAGGCGCAGTCGTCCTTGTCCCACTGCAGCACGGTGCGCTTCTCCATCCGGGCGTGCTCGACCGGGCACACCTCGATCACCGGCCGGTCGCAGATGACCATGCCGCCGGAGTGGATGCCCAGGTGCCGCGGGAACGAGAGCAGGTCGCCCGCGAAGTCCACGACCGGCGCCGGGATCTCCTCGAGCTCGGCGGTGGCCATCGAGCCCCAGCGCTCGACCTGCTTGCTCCACGCGTCCTGCTGCCCCGGCGAGTGCCCGAACGCCTTGGCCATGTCGCGGACCGCGGACTTGGGGCGGTACGAGATGACGTTGGCGACCTGTGCGGTGAACGTGCGCCCGTACTTGCCGTAGACGTGCTGGATGACCTCCTCGCGGCGGTCCGACTCGATGTCGATGTCGATGTCCGGCGGCCCGTCGCGCTCCGGCGACAGGAACCGCTCGAACAGCAGCCCCCACCGCACCGCGTCCACGTTGGTGATCTTCAGGGCGTAGCACACCGCCGAGTTGGCCGCCGACCCGCGCCCCTGGCAGTAGATGCCGTTGTCGCGGCAGAACGTGACGATGTCGTGCACCACCAGGAAGTACCCGGGGAAGTCCAGCTCCTCGATCAGCGCCAGCTCGTGTTCGAGCTGCTCGTGGGCCTTCTGGTTGCCGGGGTACCGCTCCGCCGCGCCCTGCGCCGTCAGGTGCCGCAGCCACTGCATCTCCGACACGCCCGGCACGGGCACCGGGTACGCCGGCAGGTTCGGCGCCACCAGCTGCAGGTCGAAGGCCAGTTCGGCGCCGAGGGCGGCGGCCCGCGGTACCGCATCCGGGAAGGCCGCGAACCGGGCGGCCATCTCCGCGCCGCTGCGCAGGTGCGCGGTCCCGGCCGCGGGCAGCCAGCCGTCGATCTCGTCGAGGCTGCGCCGGGCCCGCACGGCGGCGAGCGCGGTGGCCAGCCGGCGGCGCCCCGGCGCGGCGTAGTGCACGTTGTTCGTCGCCACGACCGCGAGCCGCCGCTCGAGCGCGAGGTCGGCGAGCGCGTCGTTGCGCTCGTCGTCGAGCGGGTCGCCGTGCGAGGTCAGCTCGACGGCCACCGACTCGCCCCCGAACAGCGCGACGAGCCGGTCCAGCTCCGCGCGCGCCGCGTCCACCCCCGCCGACAGCAGCGCCGCCGGCACGTGCCCCTTGCGGCACCCGGTCAGCACCATGACGTGGTCGCGCAGCGCCGCCGCGGCCTCCTCCAGGTCGTACACCGGCCGGCCCTTCTCCCCGCCGCGCAGGTGCGCCTCGCTGATCGTGCGCGACAGCCGGGCGTAGCCTTCGGGCCCCCGCGCCAGCAGCAGCAGGTGCCGCCCGAGCGGGTCCGGCTCGCCGTTCTGCGGCCCCGGCAGCCCCAGCGACAGCTCCGCGCCGAACACGGTGCGCATCTCCAGCGCCCGCGCCGCCTCGGCGAAGCGCACCACGCCGTAGAACCCGTCGTGGTCGGTGATCGCGACCGCGGACAGCCCCATCCGGGCCGCCGTCTCGACCAGCTCCTCGGGGTGGCTCGCCCCGTCGAGGAAGCTGAAGTTGCTGTGGCAGTGCAGCTCGGCGTAGGGCACGGCGTCGACGGGCCGCTCCAGTGGCGGCGCCGAGTACTCCGCGCGCTTGCGGGTCCAGGCCGGCGAGTCGCCGCCGTCGCCGTGATCGGCGGACAGGACGTCCGGGTGGTAGTCGGGCCCGGGCGTCTCCCAGCTCTTGCCGTCGCGCTTGCGGCCGGAGAGCCTCCGCTCCAGCTCGGACCACGGGACGTCGGGGTTGTTGAATCCCATCAGTCGTACAGCGCTTCCATGAACCAGGTTCCGTTCTGCAGTACCGCCAAATAGGCCCGGTCATCGGCCAGCTGCAGCTGGAACCGGGCCGCCCGCCACGACTCGCCGTCGGCCCACCAGCGCTCGTCGACGGGCCAGGGCCCGGCCCAGCCGACGATCCCGACCGGGTGCTCTTCCGTGCCGATTCGAGCCTTCGCTGGTACCCCGCTGAGCTCCAGCCGCCCGCCGACGCGCACGATCCGCCCGTCGGCGTCGAGCACCTCGGCCGGGATCGGTTCGACGTACACGGTGGCCGGGCTGGGCCCCGGCAGCCGACCCGGCCAGGGCGCCTCGACCCCTTGCGCGACCCGCTCGTCCCCCCAGGCCACGAGCCGGATGCGGCTGCGGTCGGCGCGCCCGCCGTCGAGCACCGCGGTGAGCACGGCGTCGGGTCCGAGCAGGCCTTGTACCCGCGTGAACGCCCGGTGCGCCCGGTCGCGCTCCTCGCCGGCCTCTCCCCACAGTCCCGGTTGCAGCCCGAGGTGCTCGACCACGCCTTCGGGTATGAGCCGCAGGCGGGTGATGCCCGCCGTAGGCGCGGCGTTTTGCCCATGCTTGTACAGCTCGGTGTGTTGCCCGCGCTTGTACGGCTCGGCGTTTTGCCCACGCTTGTACGGCTCGATGTTTTGTCCGGGCTCGTGCGGCTCGGCGTTTTGCCCGGGCTCGTACGGCTCGGAGTTTTGTCCTGATTTGCGCCCTCGGAGCCAGCCGTCGAGCTGCCAGCGCAGCCGGTCGGCGATGGCGTTCACGCTCAGCAGCCCGTCGTGGCGCCAGGTGCGCACCAGTTCCTCGCCGGTCTCGGTGACCGCCTCGATCGCGAGCCGCGTGCAGGCCAGCCCGTGCGACCCGAGCCGGTCGTGCAGCCGTTCGGCGAGCGCCCGGGCCGCGAACGCCGCCGCGTCGACCCGCTCGATCGGCTCGTCGAACGTCTCGGCCACGTCCAGGTCCGCCGGCGGCTTCCGCGGCGCCAAGGGCCGCTCGTCGCGCCCGCCGGCGAGCCGGTGCGCGAGCGCCGCGTCGAACCCGAACCGGTCCAGCACGTCGGCACCCGGCAGCGCCGCGAACTCCCCGAGCGTGTGAATCCCGAGCCGCCGCAGCAGGTCGACCAGCCCCGGCCGCCCGAGCGCCGAGATGCTCAGCTCCGACAGGAAGCCGGCGGTCTCCCCGTCCGGCACGACCACTCCCGCCCGCGCCGCCAGCCCTGCCGCGAACGTCCCGTCGGCGATGCCCACCTGCGCCTCGACGTCACACTGCTGCGCGATCTGCTCGACGATGCGCTCGGCCGCCACGGTCTCGCCCCCGTAGTACCGCGCGGGCCCGCGCGCCGCGAGCGCACAGGCCCCCGGCCGCAGCGCCTCGACCCCCGAGGCGATCGCCTCGACGGCCGCGAGCACCGGCTCGAACGCCCGCATGTCCCGCCCCGGATCGTGCTCGAGCACGATGAGATGCGGACACCGCCCTTGCGCCTCACGCTTGCGCAGCCCGCGCCGCACCCCTTCCTCCCGCGCCGCCGGCGAGGCCACGAGCACCCGGTTGGCGTGCATGACCGCCACCGCTTCGTGCGCCGGGTACCCGTCGACGATCTCGGCCGCGATCACCGGCCAGTCAGGGCACCACACCACGATCGTCCGCACGCTCTGTCACCCCACCCTGCGCAACCGCTGCTCTTTCACGACCGGCGTCTCTTTCGCGGCCGGCTTCACCTGGTCTGCTTGGTTCGCCTGGTCTGCTTGGTTCGCGCGGCCTTCTCGCTTTGCGTCGATTGCCGGTTTCATGGCGGAGTCGGGCACAGCGCGAAGGGACGGCGGCGAGCCGGGCACTCCAGACGGCAGCGCCCTGGTGACCGGCGGCAGAACCCCTTCCACCGCGGGCAGCCACAGCGTCACCTCGCGCGGCGCGGCGGCGGCCCCTCGCCCGCGGGCCTGGATGGTCATCTCGCGACTGCGCAACCGCCCTCGCCCCGCCCCGAGCCCGCCCCAGACCCCGCGCACCGCCGCAACGGTGAGATCGGCCCCGGCCCAGGCCCCCGCCGGCATGAGCACGCTCCCCCGCTGCCGCGCCCTGGCGGCCAGCCGCCCGGCGACCACGGGCGCAACCGGCCCAGGCGGCGCGGCAACGACGATGTCGACCCCGTCGAGCAGCGCCGCGACGATGGTGGTCCACTCGGTACCCGGATACGGCACCAGCGCCAGCCGATCGAGCGCGATCCCCATCTCGGCCGCGGCGATCGGACTGAGCGCCGGCAGCCCTACCACCGCACACCACGACCCGGCCCGCGAGGCCGCCGCAAGGAGCGCAAGCAGCACCGACGAGGTGTGCACCGCGATCGTCGCCCCGCGCCGCAGCCCACCCCCCGGCAGCAGCGCCCGCAGCCCGGAGAGCACCGGCAGCGCCCGCGCGCTCCCCACTTCACCGGCGGCATGCTCGCCCCCGGTGCGCACAACCCCACCCAGCCCGGCGGCCCGCACCACCTGCAGCCCTGCGGCCCGCCGAGCCGCGCTCCCACCCGCACCCCGCTCGACCAGCGCAAGGACGGACTCAACCGCGCCCGCCCGCACCGCCCCACCACGCTGCCCACCTCGTTCGTGCGCAGCGGTACGACCGGGGCGCCCTCCGACGACGGCGACCGATGCCCAGTCGTCGTCCTCGTGAGGCACATCGTCGTACGCCTCGTCATAGAACTCGGCGGCCGCCGAAGCCGACATGCCAGCCACGGCACCTGCTCCCCCACTGTCGCGCCATCCGCCCCCGCGTCATCCACCACGGGAGATAAATGCTGATAAATACGGTCAAATCGCCCAGATACGACGCCCTCCATCGCGGGAAGAACCTCGATCCGGCCTTCAGGCGACGGCAAGGCCACCCGAAGGTCGGATCCCCCAGGACCCGACAGCCCGGAACACCCCACCAGCGAACGCATGAACCCCGAACGCATGAGGGCCCCCGGCAATCGGAGCATTTGCGGCACCGCCACAGACCCGCCCCGGCAACCTCACCCCCGCAGGCAGCATTTTCTTTCCACGATCACGCCGTTTTGCGCCTGCTCGGACCCGGTTTTTCATCAACGTGGAGAGAAAACGCCGCCGGAGCCTTCGACCGCACCCCAGCGATGCGACACCGCACCCCACAGGCGCGGCGGCAATGAGCGCGGCGGCGGGCAACGACGCCGGCATGACGACGGCCGACGCGAGCACGAACGCAGAAGCCGGCCCGACGGGCACGGACGCAGCCACGGGCGCAGCGGCCAGCGCGGGCACGGCGACGAGCGCAACGGCGGCCAGCGCGGATGACGGCGGGGCCGCAGCCAGGGCGGGGGACGCGGCGACGAGCGCAACGGCAGGCAGCGCGAGCGCCGGCACAGAGGCCGACCCGACAGGCGCGGACGCGGCGGCGAGCGACGACACCGTGACGGCGGCCGACGCGGGCGCGGCGATGAGCACGGCGGCGGGCGCAACCGCGGCGGCGGGCGACGCGGGTAACGGCGCAGGGGCCAGCCCGACGGGCGCGGCGATGGACGCGGCGGCGGGGGGCGGGGGCGCGGGTGGGGTGAGGGGCGTGGTCGTGGGCATCGGGGCGCGGGAAACGGTGGGCACCGGTGGCGGTGGCTGCTGGTGGCGGCGGGCGTAGGCGCGGGGCGTCAGCTGGCCAGGCCCTCGAGGCGCGGCTGGTACGAGTAGCCCAGGGCGACCTCGACGACCGCGATGAACTGCTCGGCGGCGCGCATCAGGTCGTCGGCCTCGCGGGCGGTGACCACGCGCGGGATGCCGGCCTCGGCGGCGGAGCGCTTGCTGGCGCCCGCGGCGAAGAACGACGCCCACTCGGTCAGCTCCGGGGCGACGAGCACGAGCAGGGACCAGACGCTGGTGACGCGGCTGCGGCGGCCGGGTGCGGCCGGGACGGCGCGGGCGGCGAGCACCGCGGCGGCGGCGCGCAGGGCGGCCAGGTGGGCGGTGGCGTAGCGCATGCCCTCGGCGCGGATCTCCGCGGCCTCCTCGAGGCCGTGGCGGGCCATGGTCAGCAGCTCGCGCGGGGTGCGGTGGGGAAGCGCGTGCGCGGGGACCGGGAGCTGTTGCCGGGACGCACCGGCGCCCGGCGCGGGGGCCGGGAATCGACTGACGTTGGACGGGCTGGTCGAACGGTTCGTCGGCATCGGTGCTCTCCCTCTGTGGTGCGTCGGCAAGTGTGTGCCTGCGGTGGTGCTGCCTGCCGTGCCGCTGCGGGGGGAGTCACAGCGTCACGCTGGTCGAACGGGTGCCGTGCCCGCGATGGGCGACGGCGTGCCGGCCGGGCGTGGAGCTTCCCCACACCACACCCGGCCGGCTGGGTCGCCGCCCGTCGCCCGGGGGTCGTGGGCGACGAGCGGCGGCCCCGCCTGAGGCCAGACCCGCGAAAATCCGGCCTCCGCGGTGTCGCGGACCGCGCTCGGGTTGGACGCCGCGAATCGTCGTTTCCCGAAGCAGTTCGAACACTCGTTCGATGGAGTAAGACTACACCGGGGAGGGCGGGGGGTGGCAATGGTTGGGGGAGAATTTTCGAACAGGCGTTCGCACGATCACTCCCAGGCTGCGGTAAGGGGTTGGCCGAGGAACCGGGCCAGGTCCGTGACCTCGGCCTCCAGCGCCGCACGGGCCTCGGCGGGCAGCGCGTCCGGGCCGTCGAACGGCTGGAGCGCCACCTTCCGGCCGGCGCGTCGCCACAGGCCGGCCACCCGCCCGCCGACCAGCAGCGTCGCCGCCACCATCCCGCCGCCGGCGTTGACCCGCTTGGCATGCTCGGCCCCCACCACGAAATCGCGATCCCGATGGCCGAGCAGCACCGTGTCGAACGGCCCGAGCAACCGCGCCGGCAGATCACCATCGGCCGCCGGTGCATCACCGGAAACCGGCGTCGAACCATCGGGCGCCGGCGAAGCGCCGAGAGGCTCCGGGGCACGGGCACGCCGATCGGCCACCGGTGCATCACCGGAAACCGGCGTCGAATCATCGGGCGCCGGCGAGGCGCCGAGCAGCTCCAGGGCACGCCGAGCGGTCCCGATGGGCAGCCCGGACCAGGCGGCGAGGTCGGCCGCCCCGTCGTCGTCCAGCGGCCCGTAGCCGGCGACATAGCGCCGTGCCAGCTCGCGCAGCGCGGCGTCGCCCTCGAAGCGGCGCGGCCCGCCGGCCGCGCGGGCGGCCCGGACCTCCTCGGCCAGGATCACCGACGGGCGGCCGCCGGCGAGGTCGGGGCCGCGGCAGAGCACCCCCGCGGCCGCCGCATACGCCACCAGGTGCGCCGGGGCCTGGCCGGTCGGGTCGATGCGCACGCCGCGCCGGGCGAGCCGGGCGATCAGCTCCGCGCGGTCCATCGGACCCGCGCCGGCGAGGATGCCGGGCATCTCGGCCAGGGCGCGCTCGGCGACGGGGTCCTCGACCCCGAGCTCCTCGCGCCGACGCCGGCCGCCGGAGCGGTTGAGCGGGCCGAAGATCGCGGTCAGCCAGTCGAGGTCGGCGGCGGCGACCAGGTGCAGGGTGCCGCGCATCAGCCAGGTGCGGGCCAGCTCTCCCCCGGCCAGCGCCCGGTCGACGTCGGCGGCGACGAGCAGCCCGCTCGTGCGCGCCCGCACGGCCAGCCGGGCCGCGGACCAGGACTGCGCCTGTATCCCCACGACCCGCTCGACCGCGTCCAGCACCCCGCCGGCGGGCGGCCCCGCGAGCAGCTGGGACCGCATCCGCCGAGCTCGAAGCTCGTCCTGCCGCATACCCGCACCATAGCGAGGGGGTACGACAAAAACCTCGGCAAAGAGCCTCGGCAAGACCGCACGGTAAGGGGCGAAAAAACCAACACCCCTGACCGCTACGCTCAGCGGGTGAACCACCAGCCCCGCCCCGCCGTCGGCGTCGCGATGGTGCTCGCCGGCAGCATCCTCTTCGCCGTCAACGGGACCGTCTCGAAGCTCGCCTCCGCGACCGGCATCGACGCGCCGCAGCTGACCACCCTGCGCGCCAGCGGGGCCGCGCTCGGCCTGTTCGCGCTGGCGCTGGCGCTGCGGCCCAAGCGCCTGCGGATCACCCGGCGCGAGGTGCCGATGCTGGTGGCGTACGGCCTGGCGGGCTTCTTCCTCGTCCCGATGCTCTACTTCGTGGCGATCAACCGCATGCCCGTCGGCATCGGCCTGCTGTTCGAGTACACCGCCCCGGTCCTGGTCGCCCTCTGGGCCCGCTTCGTGCAGGGCCACGCCGTGCGCCCGCGACTGTGGGCCGGCCTCGCCGCCTGCCTGGCCGGCCTCGCCTGCGTCGCCGAGATCTGGGGCCGGCTGCGCCTCGACGCGCTCGGCGTTGCCGCCGCGCTGACCGCCGCCGTGCTGCTGGCCGCGTACTACCTGCTCAGCGCCCGCGGCGTGACAGAGCGCGACACGCTGTCGCTGACCGCGTACGCGTTCGGGGTATCCGCGCTCGCGGGCGCCGCGGTCCGCCCGTGGTGGAACTTCGACCTCTCCGCGCTGGGGGCCACCAGCGAGACCGGGCACCTGCCGGTGTGGCTGCTGCTGGTGTACATCGTGATCGGCGGCTCCATCGCCCCATACCTGCTGCTCGCGGGCGCCATGCGGCACCTGCCGCCGACCAGCGTCGGGATCATCGGCATGTCGGAGCCGGTGGTGGCCACCGCCGTGGCCTGGCTCGTGCTGCACGAGCATCTGAACGCGGCCCAGATCGGCGGCGGCGCCCTGATTCTGTTCGGAGTCGCGCTGGCAGAGACAGCCCGGGTCAAGGCCGAGCCGAGCGACCCCGCACCCGTGCCCCCGAACTGAGGTACCAGAGACGAAAGGCAAGATGGAACGCATGCAGCCTCATCCAAACGTCCAGGCGATCCAGGACGCGCTGGACGCCGCCGGTGCGCGCGACGCGGCCGGCGGGCCGTGCCGGGTCAAGGTGCTCACCGACGCCGTGCACACGGCGGCCGCCGCGGCCGAGGCGCTCGGCATCGAGGTCGGGCAGATCGCCAACTCGCTGATCTTCAACGCCGACGGCGAGCCGCTGCTGGTGCTCACCTCCGGCGCGCACCGGGTCGACACGGCCAAGGTCGCCGCGCTGCTGGGCCTGGCGAAGGTCAAGCGCGCCGATGCCGACTTCGTGCGCGAGCACACCGGGCAGGTCATCGGCGGCGTCTCGCCGCTGGGGCACCCGAAGCCGGTGCGCACCCTCGTCGACGTCGACCTCGAGCAGTTCGACGAGGTCTGGGCCGCGGGCGGCATCCCGCAGGCGGTCTTCCCGATCACGTACGCGGAGCTGGTGCGCGTCACCAGCGGTACCACTGCAGAAGTGGCGTGATCGTCCGGCTCCACGTCTGGCGGGTGCCGCCGCGCGCGGTGCCCGCCATGTTCTGGTCCATGGCCGTCGATCGCCGGAAAATCCGGAAAAATGCCCACTTCGCCAAGCTGCTGGGGACCGGCCGCCGCAGCGACTTCGGCGTCGGCGCGGCGGACCTGACCCGCTGGGCCGCCCTGATCGTCGCCGACGAGCCGGTTACGCCGCCGATGCGCGGGGCGAAGACCAGCTGCACGCTCACGCTGGAGCCGATCGCCAGCCGCGGCACCTGGTCCGGATCCACCCCCTTCAACCCCCTAAATCATGAAATATCGGATAAGTCCGGATTCGGTCACGAATCTGGACTTATCCGGAAGAACTCGAACGCACCGATCGCCGTCCTCACACGGGCAAGATTGCGGCCCCGGAAAGCGGTCGCGTTCTGGCGAGCCATCGATCCCGTGGCCCGCGACCTGCGCGCCGCCGAGGGGCTGCACTGCGCCTTCGGGGTCGGGGAGGCACCCGTAGGATTCCAGGGCACAGTGAGCGTCTGGCGCTCCGCGGCGGACGTCGTGCGGTTCGCGTACCGTCGTCCCGAGCATGCCGCGGTCGTGGAGCGCACGGCCACGCAGGGCTGGTATGCGGAGGAGCTGTTCGCCCGGTTCCGCGTGCTCGGCATCGACGGCGACCGAGAGGTGATCGGGTGGAGGGACGGCCAATGAGGCTGGTTCGGTGGCGCGGGGAGGACCTGCTCGATCGCCTCGACGACGTCATCGCCGTGTACGGCGAGGCCATGGGCTACTCCGTGCAGCTGCTGCAGACCCGCCGCGGCTACGTCGCCGGGCACACCCGCCGCGAGTCGTTCGAGGCGGTCGCGACGCTCGACGACGACAACAGCCTGCTCGGCTTCGGCTACGGGTACCGCGGCAGCTCCGGGCAGTGGTGGCACGACCAGGTGCGCAACGCGCTCAAGCGCGACGCCCGCAAGTACTGGCTGGCCGACTGCTTCGAGCTCGTCGAGCTGCACGTCCGCCCGCACGCGCAGGGCCACGGCATCGGCGCGCGCCAGCTCTACGAGCTGCTCACCCAGGCCGCGCACCAGACCGTGCTGCTGTCCACGCCCGAGGCGCCCGAGGCGACCTCGCGGGCCTGGCGGCTGTACCGCCGCTTCGGCTTCGTCGACGTCCTACGCCACTTCAACTTCCCGGGCGACGACCGCCCCTTCGCCGTCCTGGGCCGGCAGCTGCCCCTGTGACCAGCCCGCTGTGAAACTGTGGATCGGCCTCGCCGCCCTGGTGCTGGCCGAGATCGGCTACCCGCTGACCGAGGGCCGGGCGCGGGCGGCGCTCGTCGTCGTCACCGTGTGCCTGGGCTTCCTGCTGTCGATCGCACACGCCGCCGCGACCCGCGGGCCCCGCGCGGCCGGCCTGCTGGCGCTGGTCACCGCCGGCGGCGGGTTCGCCGTCGAGGCCGCCGGGCGCGCCACCGGCTACCCGTTCGGCGACTACGACTACACCGGCGCGCTCGGGCCGCGGCTGCTCGGCGTGCCGCTGGTGATCCCGCTGGCCTGGACGTGGATGGCGTGGCCCGCGTGGGTCGCGGCGGCGCGCCTGACCTCCCGCCCGGTCGCGCGGATCGCCGTTGCCGCGGTCGGGCTCGCCGCGTGGGACCTGTTCCTCGATCCACAGATGGTTTCCCAGGGGTACTGGCTGTGGCGCACGACCACCCCCGCCCTCCCGGGCGTCGACGGCATCCCGCTCACCAACTACCTGGGCTGGCTGGCCGTGGCGCTGGCGCTGATGGCCCTGCTGCGCCTCGCGCTCGGCGACGACCCCGCGCGGCCGGGCGCCGATGCGCCGATGTACGCGATGTACCTCTGGACGTACACCTCGAGCATCCTCGCCCACGGGATCTTCCTGGGCCTGCCCGCCTCGGCCGCCTGGGGCGCCGCCGGCATGGGCCTCGTCGCGATCCCGCTGGCGGTGCGGCTGTGGCGGCGCTGATCGGGTGCGCGGCCCTGCTCGCGCTGCTGGTGCACACGCTGGTCAACGCGCGGCTGCTGCGCCGCCCGCCCGCCGCCGCACCGCCCGCGGAGGCGGTCACGGTGCTGCTGCCGCTGCGCGACGAGGCCGCGCGGGCCGAGCCGTGCCTGCGCGCGCTGCTGGAGCTGCCGCCGCACGTGCGCATCCTCGCGCTCGACGACGGCTCGACGGACGGCACCGCCGAGCTCGTGCGGCGCATCGCGGGCCCGCGGGTGGAGCTGCTGACCGGCAGGCCGCTGCCGCCCGGCTGGCTCGGCAAGCCGCACGCCTGCCAGCAGCTCGCCGATGCCGCTGGGGATTCGGCGGTACTCGTATTCCTCGACGCCGACGTCGTGCTCACGCCTGACTCGATCGGCCGCGCGGCCGCGCTCCTGCGAAGCGCCGGGGCGGACCTGCTGAGCCCGTACCCGCGCATCGAGGGCGCCGGCGAGCGCCTCGTCCAGCCGCTGCTGCAGTGGTCGTGGCTGACGTTCCTGCCGCTGCGGGCGATGGAGCGCTCGCACCGCCCGTCGCTGGCTGCGGCCGGCGGGCAGTTCCTGGTGGTACGCCGCGACGCCTACGAGCGCGCCGGCGGCCACGCGGCGGTGCGGGACAAGGTCCTCGAGGACATCGAGCTCGCCCGGGCGGTGAAGCGGGCCGGCGGGCGCATCGCGCTCGCGGACGGTTCGGCGCTGGCGCGCTGCAGGATGTACAACTCCTGGCCAGAGCTCTTCGACGGCTACTCGAAGAGCCTGTGGGCCTCGTTCGGCTCGCCGCTGGGCGCCGCGGCCGTGCTCGCCGTGCTGCTGGCGCTCTACGTCGCGCTGCCCGCGGCCGTCCTCTTCGGGCAGTGGGCGGGCCTGCTCGCCTACGCCCTCGCCGTCGCGGGCCGCGCCGTCGCCGCCCGCGCGAGCGGCCGCCGCGCGTTCCCGGGCGCGCTGGCGCACCCGGCGTCGGTGGTGCTGTTCGCGTGGCTGGTCGTGCGCTCGTACCGCCGGCGCGGGCGCGCGACGTGGAAGGGGCGCCCGACATGGCAAGGGTGATCGTCGTCGGCGCGGGCGTCGGTGGCCTGGCGGCCGCCGCACGGCTCGCCGCGGCCGGGCATCGGGTCGACGTGTTCGAGCAGGCCGGGACGGTCGGCGGCAAGCTCGGCCGGCACGAGCGGGCGACCGCAGCCGGCGTGTTCCGCTTCGACACCGGCCCGAGCCTGTTCACCCTGCCGCAGGTCGCCGCCGAGCTCTTCGCGTCGACCGGCGGGGGCGGGCTGGACCTGGTGCCGCTGGACCCGATCGTGCGACACCACTTTCCCGACGGCTCCACATTGGACTCGGCCGCGGGCGAGGCGTTCGCCGAGCGGATCGCCGCGGCGTTCGGCGCCGAGGCGGCCGCGGACTGGCGGCGGCTGTGGCGACGGGCCGGGCGCGTCTGGGCGGCGTCCTGGCGGCACGTGCTTACCGCGCCGGTCGACTCCCCGCTGCGGATGGCCGGCCTCGCGTGGCGCCTCGGCGACCTCGCCGCGATCGCGCCGGGCCGCACGCTGCGGGGCCTCGGCCGCACGCACCTGCGTGACCCGCGGCTGCGGATGCTGCTGGACCGCTACGCGACGTACACCGGCGCCGACCCCCGCCGCGCACCGGCCGCGCTGCTGGCGATCCCCTACGCCGAGCTGGCCTTCGGCGGCTGGTACCTGCGCGGCGGCCTGGGCACCCTCGCCGACGCGCTGCTGGCGCGCTGCGAGTCGCTGGGCGTACGCGTGCACACCGGCGCCGCCGTGCGCTCGATCGCCGTCGCCGGCTCCCGCGCGGCCGGAGTCGTGCTCGCCGACGGCGCCCGCGTCCCCGCCGACGTCGTGGTGGCCAACGCCGATGCTTTGCACGTGTATCGCGACCTGCTGCCATCGCCCCGCCGCGCGGCCCGGCTCGCCGCGCGCAGCCTCGGCGGCTTCGTGCTGCTGCTCGGCGTGCGCGGCCGCACTCCGGGCCTGGCGCACCACACCGTCTTCTTCCCGCGCGACTACGACGCCGAGTTCGACGCCATCTTCGGTACCGCACCCGCGCCCGTCGCCGACCCGGCCGTCTTCGTCACCGTCGCCGACGACCCGCTGGTGCGCCCGGTGGGGTACGAGGCCTGGTTCGTGCTCGTGAACGCCGCGCCGCAGGGCCCGGTCGACTGGCGGGCGGCGGGGCCGGCCTATGCGGACCGGGTGCTCGAGGTGCTCGCCTCGCACGGCCACGACGTCCGCGAGCGGCTGCTCTTCCGGGACGTGCTGACGCCGGCCGACCTCGAGGCCGCCACGCGCTCCCCGGGCGGGGCGATCTACGGAACGGCCGGCCACGGGCTGCTCCGGCCGCCCAACCGCACCCCGGTGGCGGGGCTGTTCCTGGTCGGCGGATCGGTCCACCCCGGCGGGGGCCTGCCGCTGGTGATGCTGTCCGCGAAGATCGTCGCGGATCTCATCGGAGCCGCCTGATCAGCGGTACCAGCTCCCGTTCCTCCAGCGCGAAATGCTCGTCGAGCTCCCGGCCGAGGCGGTCCAGCACCGCCGGATCGGGCTCCTCCTCCAGCTCGGCGATGCGCCGGGCGATGTCGGCGTGCTCGGCCCGCAGCCGGGCGAGGACCGGCGCCGAGGCCGGGAACTGCGCCTCGAGGCGCGGGAACACGGCGTCCTCGTTGCGGTGGTGCGCGCGCAGGGCCGAGCAGAAGGCGAGGCAGTGCAGGAGCGGGTCCCGCCGAGCCGCGTCCAGGTCCGTCCGCAGCGCGGCGTGGATACGCGCGAGCTCGACCCCCGCGGCGCGCAGGCGACCGTCGTCTTGGTTGGTCATCGCTATCCTCGGTTTGCCGTGGTGAACATTTGCTTTGCAAGCAAAGCTAATTTGAGGAGAAAGCAGTGTCAACGTCGGTCGACGACGCGATCCGAACTTTGCTGCTACTCATGCCGCGGCTGGTCGGCCGCGCGAAGCGCACCCCGGTCCCGCCGGAACTGTCGTCGTTCAACCTGGCGCCGCGGCATTTGTCCCTGCTGGCGTACCTGTTGTTCGAGGACGAGCTGGGCGTCAACGAGCTCGCGGCGCGGCTCGAGGTCGCACCGGCGACGGTGAGCCTGATGGTCGGCGACCTGAGCCGGAAGGGCGTCCTGCTGCGGCGCGAGGACGAGACGGACCGGCGCCGGACGATCGTGAGCATCGCGCCGGAGCACCACGCCTCGATCGACGCCTGGCTTGGCCGCGGCGCTTCGGCCTGGCGGACGGCGCTGTCGCCCCTGACGCCGGAGCAACGCCGCATGTTCCTCGACACGCTGCTCGCGTACGAGCGCGCCATCGGCGAGCCCTCTGACGGGCCTTTACCCGGATAAATCCGGCGCTGGCGCGCCAGATTTATCCGACATTTCACGATATTCGTCGCGTCGGGCGACAGCTGCCACTTCCACGCGGTCGTGCCGACGCTTTCTCTCCACGATCACGCGTTCTTCGGGCCGCCTGGAGGCCGGTTTTGCATGATCTTGGAGACATAACGTACCCAGGGCGGCATTATCGCGCAAAACCGGCCCGTAGGAGGGTCGAAAACGCGTGATCGTGGAGAGAAAACGCCGCCGACGACCCGGTCAGCGCAGGGAGCGGCGCACGGCGGCGAGCAGCTGGGCGAGGCCGATCAGCGACACCGCCAGCGCGATCGCGAGGGTGGCGGTGGGGACGCGGGGGTCCAGGGACGCCAGCAGGAGCCCGAAGACGGCGATCAGAATGCGGGTCGGGCGCTCGGCGATCGTGACGGTGCCGATGTCGCTCATGCCGGCGACGGCCGCGCGGGCCCGGACGTACTCGTGCAGCCACATCGCGCCGCCGCACGCCGCGGCCAGCCAGGCGGGCGCGCCCAGCAGGGCGAAGGCGACCAGCCAGGCGGCCTCGGACAGGCGGTCGGCGACGGAGTCGTAGACCTGGCCCAGGCGCGTCGCGCGGTCGGCCACCACGGCCAGCACGCCGTCGATGGTGTCGGCGAACGCGGTGAACAGGACCAGCAGCGCCGTCCACGGGGCGGCGGCCGGGGCAACGGCGGCTGTTACGGGTACCGCTGCGGAGGCCAAAATGCCGGCCAAGGTCACCGCGTCGGGGTTGCGCACGCCGCGGCGAGCCAGGGCCGCGCCCATGCCGTGGCACAGGCGCAGCCAGCCACGGACCGGGGCGGGGGCCGTTCGCGGGTCGTAGCCGCCGTGTGCGGAGGACCAGCGTTGGCAGTACCCGTCCCAGTCGAGTGGTTCAGGCCGCCCGCGCACCGACGCCGAGCTGCTGCCACACCTCGCGGGTCGCAGTCGAGCGGTTGAAGGTGATGAAGTGGATGCCGGGCACGCCCTCGTCGAGCAGGCGCTGGCCCATCTCGGTGGCGTGGTCGATGCCGAGCCGCCGCACGGCCTGCGGATCGTCGGCGATGCGTTCGAAGCGCGCGGCCAGCGCCGGCGGGAAAGGAGCGCCGGACAGCTGTTGTGAGCGCGCGATGGTACCGATGGCAGTCACCGGCATGATCCCGGCGACGATCGGGGTGTCGCAGCCGGTCGCCGCCACGCGATCGCGCAGCCGCAGATAGTCGTCGACGTCGAAGAACATCTGCGTGATCGCGAAGTCCGCGCCGGCCCGGCACTTGCGCACGAAGTTGGCGGTGTCGGACTCCACGTCGGGCGAGCGGGGGTGCTTGTACGGGAACGCGGCGACGCCGATGCTGAAGTCGCCGGCCTCGTGGACGAGCCGGACCAGGTCCTCGGCGTAGAGCACGCCCTCGGGGTGGCGGACCCACTCCCCCATCGGGTCGCCGGGCGGGTCGCCGCGCACGAGCAGGAAGTTGCGGATGCCGGCGCCGGCGAGCTGCCCGATGACGTTGCGCAGCTCGGCGATCGAGTGGTTGACCGCGGTCAGGTGCGCCATCGGCAGCAGCGTGGTCTCGGCGGCGACACGCTCGGTGACCGCCACGGTGGTGTCGCGCGTGGTGCCGCCGGCACCGTACGTGATCGACACGAACGACGGCTGCAGCGACTCGAGCTCCCGGATCGCCTGCCACAGCTGCCGCTCCCCCTCGGGCGTCTTCGGCGGGGAGAACTCGAACGAGAACGTGGGCCCGTGATGCGCGATCAGGTCGCCGATCGACGCGGGTCCACCAGCCATGACAGAGGGAAGTCCGAGAGCCACGCCCTGACTGTAGTGCCCAGAGCGTGCCGATACGCACTTGATCTTGGGCGGGGAAATTCTGTCGTACCTCTGGGGTAGAACGGGGGCGGACATGGGTTTGGGCGGGGCGGCGGCTCCCTCGACCGGAGCCGCGCATCGCCGGCTCACGACGGCTCGCAAGGCGCAGGGGGTGGAGCAATGCGTGGAATGCCCGGCCGGGCGGACGGCGACCCGGCCGACACCGAGACGTTCGGCGCCCTACTCACCCGCCTGCGCCTGGCCCGGGGCTGGTCGCAGCTGCGCCTCGCGGAGATGCTGTGCGCGGCCGCCGGCGTGCCGACGATCACACGCCACGAGGTGTCGCGCTGGGAGCGCGGCGAACGGACACCGGGCCCGCCGTGGCTGGCCTGGCTGGCATTTGTACTGCAGGCGCCACTCGACGAGCTGGAGCCGGCCGCCGCCAACTCGCGCCGCCGCCGCGTCCCCGACGGCCCGCAACCGCCGGGCGAACGACCACGGCCCCCTGCGGCGCGGAGCCCAGGGCGTCGTCACGGATCGGATCCATCGGACATGAGGCACGAAATGGGTGAGGAGCGGGTCGCCGAGCTGCGGCGGATGGACGACCTGTTCTCGGGCGCGGAACTGGTGCGGATCGTGCGCGACGAGCTGGCCGCGGCGCTGCGGCTCGGTCGTGAGCGGCCCGACGGCTGGGTGCTCGGGCTGATCGCGCAGCTGGCGCAGCTCGCGATCTGGGCCGGGGTGGACGCCGGCGCCGCGATCGGCGGGCGCGCCGTCTCGGCGCTCGCCCGGCGGGGCGTGCGCGCGGCCGCCGAGGGAGGGCACCGCGCGCTCGCCGGGCACCTGCTCGGCTGCCTCGCGCAGCTGCATGCGGAGCACGGCGACGGACCCACGGCGATGCGGTTCGCGCGGGCGGCGCGGACGGCGGCCGCGCCCGCCGACGCCGGCACGCTCGCGGCCCTCTGGCTCCGGCAGGCGGCGGCCGCGGCGGCGTGCGGGGACCGCGCCCACTGCGATGCGGCGCTCGCGGCGGCGCAGCGAGCGCACGGGCTGCGGACCCAGGAGCACGACCCGCCCTGGCTGTACTGGCTGGACGACGCCCACCTCGCCGCCGCGGCCGGGCGGTGCCAGGCGACGCTGGGGCGCCACCGGCTCGCGCTGCCGCTGCTCTCCGCCGCCCTCGCACCGGCCGGCGTTGCATCGGCCACGGCGCCGGACCGGGCCGCGGGTGGTGCGACGTCCGCCGCGGGGCCCGGCCCTGCAACCGGGCGGGCGGCGAGCATCGGCGCAGCGAGGCCGGCCCGCGGGGCGGACGGCGCAGAGAACGACGGGCGACACGGAGCCGGAGCGGCCCACGGGGCGGACGACGCAAAGAACGACGCGCGGCGCGGAGCCGGAGCGGCCCGCGGGGCAGACGGCGCAGGGAACGACGGGCGGCGCGGAGCGGGAGCGGCCCGCGGGGTGGACGGTGCCGGGCCCGGGCGGCGGGGTCGGGCGCGGGACGGGTCGCGGCCGGGTGGGACGACACGGGCGAACGGGGGTGGGCAGGTGCGGCTTCGGGCGGCAGGGCTGGTGCACGGCGGGCGGGCGCGGGCGTTCCTGGCCGCCGGGGAGCGGGATGCCGCCTGCGCGGCGGCGATCGAGGCGCTCCTGGCCGGGGTGAGCAGCGGGTCGGTCCGGGTGTTGCGGGAGGTGGAAGGCGTCCGCGGGCGGCTGCTCGGCGCGGCGGACTATCGCGATTTTTCGGAAATGTACGAATCTTTGCGGCGCCTGCGAGGAGGTCGGGAGGGCACCGGCGCGGCGACAGGCGGCGAGTCGAGCTAGCGTCTCAGCCGTGACGCACCCCTTTCTCGACCGGGCCGAGCTTCGCGAACGGGTCCGGCGCGCCCTTGACGGGTTTCTGCGGCGGCGGCGCGAGCGGCTGGCCGAGATCGAGGACGTAGCGCTCGCGCCGGTGGCGGACGCGATCGAGGCGCTCGTGCTGGGGGGTGGGAAGCGGTTGCGGCCGGCGTTTGCGTACTGGGGGTATCGCGGGGCCGGCGGGGCCGACGCCGACGAGATCGTCGGTGCGGTTGCGGCGCTCGAGCTGGTGCAGGCCAGTGCGCTCATCCATGACGACGTGATGGACGGGTCGGAGACCCGGCGCGGGGAGCCGGCGGTGCACCGGCGGTTCGCCAACCTGCACGGCGGGAACGGGTGGCGCGGGGACAGCGACGGGTTCGGGACCTCGGCGGCGATCCTGCTCGGGGACCTCTGCCTGGTGTGGTCCGACGAGATGCTGCACGCCAGCGGGGTGGATCCGGTGACGCTCGCGCGGGCGCGGCCGGTGTTCGACGACATGCGGACCGAGGTGACCATCGGGCAGTACCTGGACGTGCAGACGCAGGCGACCGGGGACACGTCGACCGCGCGGGCCTCGTTGGTGGCGCGGTTCAAGTCGGCGAAGTACACGATCGAGCAGCCGCTGGTGTTCGGGGCGGCGCTGGCGGGCGACCTGGGTGCGACCGCCCGGGCGTACTCGGCGTTCGGGCTGCCGCTCGGCGAGGCGTTCCAGCTGCGCGACGACGTGCTCGGGGTGTTCGGGGACCCGGCGGTGACCGGCAAGCCCGCCGGGGACGACCTGCGCGAAGGGAAGCGGACCTACCTGATCGCGGCCGCGATCGAGGGAGCGGGTGCGGCCGTCTTCGACGAGCACCTGGGCGATCCGGAGCTCGACGAGCACGGGGTCGCGCTGCTGCGCAAGACGATCGTGGACAGCGGTGCGCTGCGGCGCACCGAGGAGCGCATCGCGGACCTCACCGCGGAGGCGCTGGGAGCACTCGCCGCGGCAGACGTCACGGACGAGGCGCGGGAGGTTCTGACGGGCCTGGCCCAGGCGGCGACGCAGCGCGCGGTCTGAGGAACGTCCAGAGCGACAGCGTGGCCAGCACCAGGGCGAAGCCGAAGGCCAGGTCCTCGACGGGGGCGTGCACCAGGCGCAGGCCGATGATCGCCGATGGGCGGTAGAGGACCACGCCGCGGCCGGTCAGGATGCCGTTGGAGAGCAGCTGGAAAGCGAACACGATCGGGTACGCGCACCAGAAGACCCGGCCGAGGACGAGGCGTGTGCGCAGGAGGAGCACATCGAGTACCACCGCGGAAATGACCCCGATGGCGGCGGCCGCGGTGTAGGTCATCTGCGGGACCAGCGGCGCAGCGTCAGGCGGGTGGCCTCGAAGCCGAGGATGGCGCAGACCGGGACGACCAGGAAGAACAGCAGCTCCTCGATCGGCAGGCCACCCGGCAGGATGACGCCGGTGATCTGGCGCGGGTCGAAGGTCCAGTGGCCGGCGTGGATCGCCAGGAGGTCCCAGGCCACGAAGACGGCCGCGACCGGCGCGACGGTCAGCACGAGCCGCCGCGCCTGCCGCAGGACACCCACCTTGAGCAGCGGCTCGAGCCACAGCGCGCCGGCCAGGCAGCCGGCCAGGACCAGCAGGTAGGTCCAGCGCACCGTCAGAAGCCCAGGGCCTGCGCGCGCCGTTTGACCTCCGTGGCCCGGTTGCCGCGCAGCGCCTCGGCGGGCGTGCCGGGCAGGGACTCGTCGGGCGTGTAGAGCCACCGCAGGGCCTCGTCGTCGTTGTACCCGGCGTCGTACAACAACGTCAGCACGCCCGGCAGGTGCTTGACCACGCCCGTCTCGGCGATGAACTCCGCGGGGACGCGCAGCACGCCGCTCTCCCGGACGGCGATCAGCGAGTGGTCGCGGACCAGTTGGTGCACCCGGTTGACGGGGATGCCGAGGCGCTCCGCGACCTCGGGCATGGTCAGCCATTCGGCCGGGCTGGCAGGTTGTTCGCTCACATCAGCAGATTAATGCTCAGGCGGCGGCGATGAAGGAACGGGCAACAGACGACGGCATCCCCCCTCGCCATCACTCTCCGTGTCCGATTGGTCGCCCTCACCGTGCCGGACGAAGCGCTCGAAATGGGATGAAACAGCGAGGACGGTGGCGGGCGCTGAGGATTCGCCCCCTCCAGCCGTACACTCGCAGCCAATGGATACCACGGTCGCCGATCCGCTTCTCGGTGCGCTTGTAGACGGGCGCTACCGCGTTCGCTCGCGTGTCGCCAAGGGCGGCATGGCGACGGTTTACACGGCGCTGGACGAGCGCCTCGAGCGCACGGTCGCGCTCAAGATCATCCACCCGGCGCAGTCGCGTGACCCGCATTTCGTCGACCGGTTCACCGACGAGGCGAAGACGATCGCGCGGCTCACCCATCCCAACGTCGTCGCCGTGTACGACCAGGGCACGCACCACGGGCTGCCGTATCTGATCATGGAGTACGTGCGCGGCGCGACGCTGCGCGAAGTACTCGCCGAGCGGCGCCGCCTGCAGCCGCAGGAGGCCCTGGCGATCATGGAGCAGATGCTCGCCGCGATCGCCGCCGCGCACCGATCGGGCCTCGTGCACCGCGACGTCAAGCCGGAGAACGTGCTGGTCGCGGAGTCGCCGGGCGATCAGCACAACCTCATCGACGGCGTGGTCAAGGTGGCCGACTTCGGCCTGGCCCGCGCGGTCGAGGCGAGCGCGGACGAGACCGGCTCGCACCTGATGGCCACCGTGGCCTACGTCGCGCCCGAGCTCGTCACCGACGGGCACGCCGACCCGCGCACCGACGTGTACTCCTCCGGCATCGTGCTGTTCGAGATGCTCACCGGCCGGGTGCCCTACGAGGCCGACCGCCCGGTGGAGGTGGCCTGGCAGCACGTGGACCGCGACGTGCCCTTCCCGTCGCGATACGTGCCGGGCCTGCCGCCGCAGATCGACGACCTCGTCGCCCGCGCCACCCGCCGCGACCCGGGCGGCCGCCCGACCGACGCCGGCGCGATGCTGGCCGAGGTGCAGGCGGTGCGCGAGGACATCGGCACCGCGATGAACAACCGCGCGCGCCCCGTCGCGCCGCCGACCGTCGTCGTGCCGCGGGTCGAGTCGGTTCCTCGCATGGAGCCGACCTCGCAGATGTACCAGGCGACCCGCCGCCCCTCCTGGGCCCGGCTGCCCGCCTCCGCTCCCCCGCAGGCGGTCGGCCGCCGGCACCGCACCGAGCCGGAGCCCGGCGGCGGCATGGCGGGAGTGCTCGAGCGGATCAACGCCAACCCGCGCACCCGGCTCGCCGTGATCGCCGCGTTGCTCACGTTCGGCCTGCTCGTCGCGGTCGGCGGCTACTGGTTCGGCGTCGGGCGCTACACCGACACCCCCGACCTGACCACGAAGACGAAGGAGCAGGCGGCGCACCTGGCCTCCACCGCCGGCTTCAAGGTCAAGTTTGCCGACCCGAAGTTCGACACGAAGATCCCCAAGGATCAGGTCCTCTCCCAGGACCCGCCGCCCGGCGGGCGCATCCTCGACGGCGGCACGATCACGCTGACGCTGTCGCTGGGCCCCGAGGTGTACAAGGTGCCGGACATCGCCGGCAAGGTGTGGGACCTGGCGCAGGTCGACCTGCAGGCGATGAACCTGGTGGGCAACCGCGCGGACAAGTTCGACGACGCCGTGCCCGCCGGCTACGTGGTCAGCACCGACCCGCCCGTCGGCACGCAGGTGAAGCCCGGCCAGGCGATCACCGTGTTCGTCTCCAAGGGCCCCAACCCGGTCAAGGTGCCGCTCGTCGTCGGCAAGCAGGTCGAGCAGGCCAAGTCCGACCTCGCCAGGGTGAAGATCCAGCTGGGCAAGGTCGAAGAGGTCGACAGCGACAAGCCCAAGGGCGAGGTCGTCGCGCAGAGCATCGGCGACGGCAACAGCGTTACCGACGGCATGGTCATGGACCTGCAGATCTCCAAGGGCCCGGCCCAGATCCCGATGCCCGAGGTGCGCGGCATGCCGCTCGACCAGGCGCGCGCTCAGCTCGAGGGCCTCGGCCTCGTCGTGGACGCGCAGGGCTTCGGCACCGTGCGCCAGCAGAACCCGCAGCCCAACACCCCGGTCGTCCCGGGACAGCACGTCAGCCTGTTCGCGTTCCTGTGATGGACGCGCTCGTCATCCCCGTCGGCGGGCACGCGCCCGCCGCGGGGGGCCTGGCCAAGGCCGCGCTGCGCTACGTCGAGCAGACGTCGGCGACGGCGGTGCAGGTGTACGTGTCCAACCCGCGCGGCTGGGCCCTGACCGCCGGCGACCTGCAACAGGACGATGCCTTCCTCAAGGGCTGCGCGGACCATGGCGTCACGGCATACGTCCACGCGGCCCTGCTCGTGAACCTCGGCTCGCCGACCGAGGCGACGGTCGAGCGTTCCGTCGCCACCCTCGAGCACGCGCTGCGCCGGGGCCGCGACATCGGCGCCCGCGGCGTCGTCTTCCACGCCGGCTCGGCGGTGGACGCCGAGCACGCCGAAACCGCCTTCTCGACGGTACGCCGGGTGCTGCGCCCGCTCCTCGACCAGGCCGAACGCGAGGGCTGGCCGCCCCTGCTCGTCGAGCCGAGCGCCGGCGGCGGACGATCCCTCGCGTCGCGGGTGGAGCACCTCGCCGAGTACCTGGCGGCCGTCGACCACCACCCGCATCTGGGCGTCTGCTTCGACACCTGCCACGCGTGGGCGGCGGGCCACGACCTGGCCACGCCGGGCGGCATGACGGAGACGCTCGACGCCCTGGTCACCGCCGCGGGCGCGGATCGCCTGTGGCTGATCCACGCCAACGACTCGAAGGACCCGTGCGGCTCGACCCGCGACCGCCACGAGAACCTCGGCCAGGGCACGATCGGCGCGGCCGCTTTCGCGGAGCTGTTGTCGCACCCGGCGGCCCGCGGCGTACCCCTGATCGTCGAGACCCCGAGCGGCACGGACGCCGCGTCGCACGCGGCCGACATCGCGCTCCTGCGCTCGTCGGCCCCGGCGCGCTAGCCCGACATGTCGGGCGCTGACGCGCCACGACATGTCGTATTTATACCCGGCCAGGCGTGAAATCGGGTATATGGCGTTTTTTCATACTTCCGCTTGACAGGGCACCGCGCGGGCACAAATCTTGCGGCGTGGAAAACGGGCGGGGGCCGGCGCGCACCGATCGCGCGGCGCGGTCGGTGCACGGCTGATGCGGCGCGATCTCAACCTGCTCGCCATAGGCCTGGCCGTATCGACCGCCGGCGACGCCGCCGCGCTCGTCGCGCTGCTGCTGCGGCTCCAGCCGCACGGCAGCGGGTGGGTGGCGGGGCTGCTCGCGGCCGAGCTCATCCCGTACGTCGTGCTGGCGCCGCTCACCGGGCGGGTCGTCGACCGGTTCGAGACGCGCTCGGTGCTGCTCGTCGCGCTCGCCGGGCAGGCCGTCCTCTGTGTACCGCTGGCATTCGCCACGAACCTGGGCGCGATCATCGCGCTCTTCGCCGCGGTCACCGCGCTGTCGGCGTTCGTGCGACCGGCCACTGCCGCGATGGTGCCGGCGATTGTGGCCGAGGGGTCGGCCCAGAAGGGGTACGCGAGGCTCGCCGCCGGCACCGGGCTCGGCTGGATCGCCGGGCCGGCCGCGGGTGGCCTGCTCACGGGCGCGTTCAGCCCGACGGTCGCGATCCTGGTCGACGCGGCGACGTTCGCGCTGCTGACGCTCGCGTGCACGGGGGTGCGCGCGCGGCGCCGGCCCGTGCCGCACGCCGGTACGGAGGCGGGCGGCAAGGAGCGCAAAAGCCAGGGCGGGCTTCGCCTGATCTTCGCTGATTCGGTACTTCGGACAGCCCTCATCGGCAGCGCCATCGCCATCAGCGCCGGCGTCATCGACAACGTCGCGGCGCCGTTCCGGTTCGTCGAGCAGCTCGGCGCGAGCGATTCGGGCTACGGGTTGTACCTGACGCTGTGGGGCGCCGGTGCGCTCGCCGGCGCGCAGCTCGTGCCGCGCATCCGATTGCTGCCGCAGACGATCCTGGCGCTGGGCAACCTGCTGGGCGGCGCCGGGATCGCCGGCATCGGGCTCGCGCCCAACCTCGGGCTCGCCTTCGTCGCCTCCGCGCTCGGCGGGATCGGCAATGGGTTCCTCAACGTGTCGCAGAACGCGCTCATCAGCGGCCGCACACCACAGGCCCAGCACGGCCGCGCGTTCGCCGCCTCCGGCGCGCTGATCCAGACCGCGATCGGCGTCGGCACCGCGGCGGCCTCGCCGCTGGTGGCGCTGCTGCACGCCGACGGCGCGATGATCACCGCAGGCGCGCTGACGTGCGTCATCTCGGCAATTGCCCTGGCCATGACCAGGCGGGCCGAGGAACCGGCCGATGAGATGATAAATCCGGATTTGGGGGATTTATCTGGACGCGCCAGCGGCCGGATAAATCCCCCAAATCAAGGATGATCAGTGCAGCAGCGTCGGGAGGACCTTCGCGGCGTGTGCGATGCCGTCGTCGGTCTGGTCCAGGTGTGTGACCAGGCGGACGAGTCGACGGCCGAGTACCGACACCAGGATGCCCTGCTCGCGTGCTGCGGCGGCGAAGGCCGGGCCGTCCACCGCGGCCCCGGTGAGGTCCAGCGGCACGATGTTGGTCCGGATGCGCTGCGGGTCCACGACGCCCGAGGGGGCCAAGGCCTCGGCGAGCAGGCGGGCCCGGGCGTGGTCCTCGGCCAGCCGTGGGATGTTGTTGCGCAGCGCGTAGAGGCCCGCCGCGGCCAGGATGCCGGCCTGTCGCATGCCGCCGCCCATGCGCTTGCGCAGCTTGCGGGCCGCGGCGATGCGCTCGGCCGAGCCCACGATCAGCGAGCCGACCGGGGCGCCGAGGCCCTTGGACAGGCAGACCGACAGCGAGTCGAACAGGCGGCCGTAGGTGGACAGCGGCACGCCGTCGGCGACGTGGGCGTGCCAGATGCGGGCGCCGTCGCAGTGCAGGTGAACGCCCGCGTCGGTCGCGGTCGCGCGCAGTGCCTGCAGCGTCGGCAGCGGGATGACCGCGCCGCCCTGGCGGTTGTGGGTCTGCTCCACGGCGATCGCGCGCGTCGGCACGGCGACGAAGCCGTCGGGGCGGATCATGTCGGCAACCACGGACGGGTCGAGGTCGGCGCCCGCGGACGGCCACGTGCGCGTCGAGACGCCGCCGATCGCCGCCGCGGCGCCGATCTCGTCGGTGACCACGTGCGCGGCGGCGTCGCAGAGCAGCTCCTCGCCGCGGGGCACGGCGAGCTGCAGCGCAATCTGGTTGGCCATCGTGCCGCTCGGCGCGAAGAGGGCGGCCTCGTGGCCGAAGAGGCCGGCGACGTGGTCCTGCAGCTCGTGCAGGGTCGGGTCCTCGTCGAACACGTCGTCGCCGACCTCGGCGTCGGCCATCGCCGCGCGCATGGCGGGCGACGGCCGGGTGAGCGTGTCGGAGCGGAAGTCAACGCGGACGTCAGCCACGCAGCATCTCCGCGACGAGGAAGGCGAGCTCGAGCGACTGCTGCGTGTTGAGGCGCGGGTCGCAGGCGGTCTCGTAGCGGTCCGGCAGGTCCTCGTCGACGATCGCCTGCGCACCGCCGAGGCACTCCGTGACGTCCTCGCCGGTCAGCTCGACGTGCAGGCCGCCCGGGTGCGTCTCGAGCTCGCGGTGCACCTCGAAGTACCCCAGGACCTCATCGACGATCCTGTCGAAGTGCCGGGTCTTGTACCCATTGGACGACTCGTGCGTGTTGCCGTGCATCGGGTCGCACTGCCAGACGACCCGGCAGCCGGCCGCGGTGACCTTCTCCACGATCGGCGGGAGCGCGTCGCGGACCTTCGTGCTGCCCATCCGGGACACGAACGTGAGCCGGCCGGGGATGTTCTGCGGGTTGAGCCTCTCGAACAGCTCGATCGCCTGCTCCGGCGACGTGGTGGGGCCGAGCTTGACGCCGATCGGGTTGGCGATGCGCGACATGAAGTCGACGTGCGCGCCGTCGAGCTGGCGGGTCCGCTCGCCGATCCACAGGAAGTGCCCGGACAGCCCATACGGCTGGCCGCCCGCGATGCGCACCAGCGGCCGCTCGTACTCCAGCGCGAGCGCCTCGTGCGAGCAGTACAGCGTGACGGTGCGCAGCGCCTCGTCGTCGTTGACCCCGCACGCCTGCATGAAGCGCAGCGCACGGTCGATCTCGCGGGCGATGGCCTCGTAGCGCTGGCCGGCCGGCGAGGTGACCACGAAGCCCTTGTTCCAGTCGTGCACCGCGTGCAGGTCGGCCATGCCGCCGCCGAGATACGCCCGCAGCATGTTCATCGCGCTGGAGGAGTTGGCGTAGGCGCGGACCATGCGCTGGGGGTCGGCGACGCGCGCCTCGGGGTCCTTGTCGAGCGAGTTGATCATGTCGCCGCGGTAGGCCGGGAGGCCCAGCGAGTCCAGCGGCGCCGAGCGCGGCTTGGTGAACTGGCCGGCGACCCGGCCGATCTTGATCACCGGCAGGGAGGCGCCGTAGGTCAGCACCACGGCCATCTGCAGCAGCGTGCGGGCGTTGCCCAGCACATGCGCCTCGGTGTTGTCGGCGAAGGTCTCGGCGCAGTCGCCGCCCTGGAGCATGAAGGCCTTGCCGTCGGCGACGAGCGCGAGGCGCTCCCGCAGCTGGTCGACCTCGTACGGCGCGACGATCGGCGGTACCGAGGAAAGCAGCTGGCCGACCTCGTCCACAGCGGTCTGGTCCGGCCACGGCGGGGTCTGCGCCCGGGGCAGCGTCCGCCACCGGTCGAGGCCGAACTCGTCGTCGTCCTGGTTGCCCGGAACGGCGACACGAGAGATCTCCGGACCGGGGTAAGTGAAGTGGTGCCACTCCTGCCGCATGAGGCAAAGCGTACCGAGGGACCGGCGGGGGCGGGTGCCGCCATCCCGCCGATCCCGTTGGCTGGACTCACATGTTGATCATGTGGCCGGAGAGGCCGTGGATGGCCTCCTTGACCGCCTCGCCCAGGGTCGGGTGCGCGTGCACGTTGCGGGCCACCTCGTGCACGGTCAGGTCCCACTGCTGGGCCAGGGTCAGCTCGGGCAGCAGCTCGGTGACCTCGGGGCCGATCAGGTGGCCGCCCAGCAGCTCGCCGTACTTCGCGTCGCTGATGAGCTTCACGAACCCGGTCGCGTCGCCCAGGCCGTGCGCCTTGCCGTTCGCGGTGAACGGGAACTTGGCGACCTTGACGTCGAAGCCCTTCTCGCGGGCCTGCTCCTCGGTCCAGCCGAAGCTCGCGATCTGCGGCTGGCAGTACGTCGCCCGGGGAATCATGACGTAGTCGAGCTCCATCGTCTCGGCGCCGGCGATCGTCTCGGCGGCGACGATGCCCATCGACTCGGCCGCGTGCGCGAGCATCAGCTTGGCGGTGACGTCGCCGATGGCGTAGATGTGCGGCACGTTGGTGCGCAGCCGCCCGTCGACCTCGATCGCGCCGCGCTCGGTCAGCTTGACGCCCGTCTTCTCGAGGCCGTATCCGTCGACCCGCGGCGCGAAGCCGATCGCCTGCAGGAGCTTGTCCGCCTCGAGCGTCTGCTGGCCGTCCTTGCCCGAAACGGTCACCCGGACCCCGCCCCCGGTCTCCTCGACCGACTCGACGCGGGTCGAGGTCAAAACCGAAATGCCCAGCCTCTTGTACCGCTTGAGCAGTTCCGCCGACACCTCGGCGTCCTCCAGCGGCACCATCCGGTCCAGGAACTCGACGATGGTGACCTTCACGCCGTAGTTGTGGAGCACGTACGCGAACTCGACGCCGATCGCGCCCGCACCGGCGATGATGATCGAGGACGGCAGGTCCTCGGTGAGGATCTGCTCCTCATAGGTGACGACCCGCTCCGACAGCGTCGTGCCGGGCAGCAGCCGGGTCGACGCACCGGTGGCGATGATGCAGTTGGCGAAGGTGATGGTCTCGTCGCCGACCTGCAGGGTGTGGTCGTCGAGGAACGTGCCCCTCGTGCTGTACTGCCGGATCTCGTTCTTCTTCATCAGAAAGTGCACGCCCTTGACCCGCCCGTCGGCCACCTTGCGGCTGCGCTGGAACGCGGCGGAGTAGTCGAACGTGACCTCACCGGAGATGCCGAACGTCTTGGCCTCGTGGGTGAAGATGTGCGCGAGCTCGGCGTTGCGCAGCAGCGCCTTCGACGGGATGCACCCGACGTTCAGACAGACGCCGCCCCAGTACTTCTCCTCGACGATGGCGGTGCGCAGCCCGAGTTGTGCCGCGCGCACGGCGGCGGTGTAGCCACCCGGGCCCGCGCCCAGGACGACGACGTCGAAGTGTTCAGTCATAGCCAGTCCTTGCGTTTGAAGGTGACGTACAGCCCTACAGACAGAAGCACGATCAACACGGCGGACGTCAGGAACCCGTAGTGCTTCTCATAACCCGGAAAGGGCAGATTCTGCCCGTAGTAACCTGTAACGGCCGTCGGCACCGCAATGATGGCCGCCCAGCTGGTGACCTTCTTCATGATGCTGTTCTGCCGGTTGCCCTGGACCGCCAGGTTGGACTCCAGAATCGTGGCGGTGAAGTCGCGCAGGGACTCGGTGAACTCCGTCACGCGCAGGACGTGGTCGTAGAGGTCGTGGTAATAGGGCAGCATAACGTCGTCCACGAGATGCTCACGGGCGCGCGTGAGGCCGTTGACCAGTTCGCGCATCGGCAGGACGACCTTGCGCATCCTGCCGAGGCTCTTGCGCAGCCGGAAGCTGCGCTGCTGCACCTGGCGGATCGCCTGCGGCGACTCGTCGAACAGCCGGTCCTCCAGCGCCTCGAGCGCCTCGTCGAGCTCCTGCACGGCGTCGAACTGCCCGTCGACGACGACGTCGAGCAGCCCGTGCGCCAGATACGCGACCCCGTGCCCGGCCAGCTCCGCGGTGGCGTCCCAGCGCTCGACGACGGCGTCGATGTCGAAGTCCGCCGCGTGCGCGGTGATCAACGCCCGCTCGGTGGCGAAGGCCGACACCTCGTGCACGTCGAGGTCCCCGGCGGCGGCGTCGAAGTCGATGGCGTACGCATTGAAGAAGACATGCTTGGCGTAGTGACTGAGCTTCGGCCGCTCGCGCGGCGACGAAGCGTCCTCGATCGCCAGTCGGTGCAGCCCGAACTCCTCCTGCACCCGGTCGTAGTCCGCGCGGTCAGGGTCGGTGAGGTCCAGCCAGATCACCGTGCCGGGGTCCTTGAGATGCTCGGATATATCGTCGAGCGGGAAGTCCTCGGCTTCCAGCCGACCGCCCCGGTAGAGCCGCGTGCGCGCCATACCGACATCCAAGCAGAAGGAGGCCCCGGTGGCCGGATTCGCGCAGGCAACCACGGTGTCGGACGGCGAGGCCCAGCTGGATCCACAATGGACCGTCGGCGGCCGCCCGAACGGCGGCTACCTGCTCGCCCTGATGGCCCGCGCCGCCGCGACGCCGACCCATCCGCACCCGATGAGCGCGAGCGCGGTGTACCTCTCCCCGCCCGACCCCGGCCCCGCCACGGTGGAGGTGGAGTCGCTGCGCGACGGCCGCTCCGCCAGCCAGGCCCGGGTGCGCCTGACCCAGAAGGAACGCACCTGCGTCGAGGCCCTCTTCACGCTGGGCGACCTGACCACGACCGGCGGCCCGCGCTGGACCGACACCGAGCCCCCGTCGGTCACGCCGCGCGACGAGCTCTCCCGCACCCCCGTCGACCCGCCGGGCGCCGGCGTCCGCATCGACATGCTGGAGATGGTCGACCAGCGCGTGACGATCGAGACCCCCGGCGACATCCGCGGCTGGCTGAGCTTCGACGACGGCTCCCCGTTCGACCCCATCTCACTGCTGTACGCCGTGGACTCCTTTCCCCCGGCCACGTTCACGCTGGGCGGCAGCGGTTGGACGCCGACTCTGGAGCTGACGGCGTACGTGCGCGGCATCCCCGCACCCGGCCCGCTGCGGGTGCGCCAGCGCGCCCGCCTGGTCACGGAGACCCTGCTGGACCAGGTCTGCGAGATCTGGGACAGCACCGACCGCGTGGTGGCCCAGGCAACCCAACTCGCGGCCTACCGCCTCGCGCGGCCTTAATACGGATCGTCACGGCTCGTCGGCGCTCTGCGGGGTAAAACTTTCACATGGAACCGCTCATCATCGTCGACGGCGCGAACGTGGTCGGTTCGGTGCCGGACGGCTGGTGGCGCGACCGTGCGGGCGCGGCGGCCCGCCTGCGCGACGCCCTCGCCGAACGCGACCGATCCGCTCTCCCGGGTGACGTGACCCTGGTCGTGGAGGGCGCCGCCCGCGGGGTGCCGCCGATCGACGGCGTGCCCGTCGAGGCTGCGCCGCAATCGGGCGACGACCACATTGTGGCGCTCGTGCGCGACAATGTCAGTCACCGGCCCGTCATCGTGGTGACATCGGATCGACGGCTGCGGCAGAGGGTGACGGACCTGGGGGCGAGTATTGTCACTCCCGGACGTCTTCGTGCCACGATCTCATATGGTGGACGACCCGAACATAGCTAACAGATAGGATTTGCGGGTGACGTTGTTCCAGCATGCACCCGTGGCAATGTGAGCACTCGTGACGATCTTCCAGTATATGGGAAATGATTGACCGCAACGGGCGACTCACTCAAAGTTATCGGGGTACCGGTCTCGTGAATTGCCGGTGAATACCGCCCCAAAACGTCAGACGAATTAGTGTCGATCTATTCTGTGCGGCACGTAACACGGCTGTCGCTTCTAGTGACGTTCCTGGTAAGGTCGATGCCATGTGCCCCGAGGTGCAGCTAGATCCAATGTGGATATCCCGCCGCGAGCACCATTTCGACGGCCTTTGTCGAGTGACACCCGGTTGAAATCGGCGTTCATTCAGAAGGTTTTCGAGAGGATTGAAAATGGCCGTTTCGGTCGCCGGTGTGCCTGACGTCGCACCCTCCGTGGTCACCATCACCGTTCACATCACGCTCAACGGGGAAGAGCTTCCGCCGGAGGCCTCGCGCCTGCTCAGCGACCTCGAGGCGCTCGCCGCCAGCCAGTCCACCCAGCAGATCCAGCGCAACGCACCGCTTCCCCGCACTCCGGCCGGCCAGGCGCCCGTCGGCCGCAACCTGCGGCTGGTCGAGCGCGCCGACGAGCCCGCGGCCGCCGAAGCCGGCCCCGCGACCCCGGCCGCAGCGGCCGGCGCCGACGCCAAGGTCCGGCGCATCGGCCGGGCCACGCCCGACGCGCCCTCGCTGTATCTGTGCACCGGCTCGCGACTGGTCCTGCAGGACGGCGCGCCCGTGCCGCTGACCCGCCGGGAGTACGACCTCTTCCTCTTCCTCTGCGAGCACCCGCGCCGCGTGTTCAGCCGCGCCCAGTTGCTGCGCCAGGTGTGGGGCTACGACATGGTGGGCACCGAGCGCACCGTCGACGTCCACGTCCGGCGCCTGCGGGTCAAGCTCGGCGACGCCGCGCGCATCATCGCCACCGTCCGCGGTGTCGGCTATCGTCTCGACGATGACGCCGCCGTTCAGGTCGTGGTTCGGGAGGACTGACCTCGCGGTCGCGGCCGGCGTCCTGCTGCTGGTCGATGTCCTGCGGGTGTGGCTCCCGTCGATCATCACGATCTTCGGGCAGGCGGCGTCGACGCCGGCCGAGCTCATGGGCGCGTTTGCGCTGGCCTGGTTCGTCGGTGCCGCCGCAGCGGTACCGCTGGCCGCGCGCCTCGGCCCGCCCCGCGTTGCCCTCGCCGGCGCCGTCGGCCTCGCGTGCGCCCGGCTCGCCCTGATCTTCGTCCATGGTGGTCAGCCGCAGCTGTACCTCGCATCGGCCGGCCTGCTGCTCGGCCTGGCCTGGCTGATCGCCACTGCGGCGGGCGGCGCGTCGGCCGGCGTCGGCGTCCCGGTCGGCCTGGCCGCGAGCGCGCTGCAGCACGCCGCGCTCGGCACCGTCGACCTGTCGTGGCGCCCCTGGTGGTGGGCGGCACCCATCGCCCTCGCCGAGTGCGCGGTGCTCGTCGCGGCGACGCGCACGGCAAGGTTCGGCACGCGCACCGGCGGCGGATGGCTGCTGGTCGGGCCCGCGCTGCTGCTCGGCGGCATGTACGCCCTCTCGCCCGCCGTCGCCGGGGTGGCCGCGTCGTACGGCGCGCAGGGGTACGCCTCGACGCCGCCCCTCGCCGTCCCGCAGCTCGCGATCGGGCTGGTCGCGCTCGCCTTCCTCGCCGTCGCGCTCGTGCCGCGCCTGCCGGCCGCGCTGTCCGGCCCGGCCGGGCGCGTCGCGGCCGCCGCCGCACTGGTCGCCTCGGCCGCGCTCTTCGCCTGGGACTTCGGCGCGCCGGCCCCGCTGTGGCTCGCGCTGCTGCTCGGCGCGCCCTCGCTCGCGCTCGCGCTGCGGCTGGCCTCGGGGCGGGCGGGCCGGCGGGCCGGGTACGCGGCGGCCGGCGGCATGCTGATCTTCGCGGTGGCGGCGATCGCGTACTACGCGGCGTACGACATCGGATATCCCAACCGCTGGGTGCCCGCCGCCGTGGCGCTCGTGGCGGCCGTCTCCCTGGTGCGCTCGGGCGCGCCGGCGCCCGACGGGCCGAGAATCGGGCGGGGCGGATGGGCCGCCATCGCGGCCGCGTGCCTGCTGCTGCCGCTGGCGGGGACGGCGGCGCCGGTCGAGGCGAGCGTCGGCAAGGGCGGGTCGATCAGGCTCGTGGAGTACAACATCCGGATGGGTTTCGGTCTTGACGGAACCTATCGTCCGGCCGAGGCCGCGCGGGCGATCGCCGCGCAGCACCCCGACGTCGTCGTGCTCTCCGAGGTCGACCGCGCGTGGCTGCTCAACGGCGGCCATGACGACCTCGCGGTCCTGGCCAGGATCCTGGGGATGCGGTACCTGTTCGGGCCCGCCGCCGACGCCGTGTGGGGCGACGCCGTCCTGACCCGGCTGCCGGTCGGCGCCGTGGAGTCCCGCCCGCTGACCGCCGCCGGCGCGCCGACGGGCGCACAGGCCCTCGGCGCGATCGTCACGTACGGCGGCCGCGAGATCGCGATCGTCTCCACGCACATCCAGCCACCCCCGGACGCCGAACCGCTCGTCCAGGCGCGCGAGATCGCCGCCTTCGCGACCAGCTTCGCCGGCGGTCGCCCGACGGTGATCGCCGGCGATCTCAACATCACGCCGGGCAGCACGTCGCTCGGCGAGTTCGAGGCGGCCGGGTACGCCGACGGCCTCGCCCCTTTCCGCCCGGTGCGCACCTTCCCCGCCGACCGCCCGGCCGAGGAGATCGACCACGTGCTCGTACGCGGCCTGACGTGCGCATCGGTGATCGTCGGCACCGCCGTGACGTCGGACCACGCCCTGGTCGCGGCGACCTGCGGTTGACCATCGGCGCGAATGGGCACTCCCCTTGCAAGAGAGAAAGGGGCAGCGATGAGCGTGAGGCATGCGAACGGCACCGTGACCGAGGCCCGCAAGGATCTCGGCGACACCATCGGCGATCTCACGAGCCAGACCAAGGCCGTGGCTCGGCGCCGGCCCGTTCCGCTGGTGACCGCAGCCGCTGCCGGGGTGGCCACCGTCGTCGCGACGGTGATCACGGTCGTGCGGCGCCGCAAGGCCAAGGCGACTCCTCGGCAGCGCGCCATGAACGCATGGCGGCGCACCAGCAAGAGCGTGAGGAATCGGATCAAGCGGTAACCTCCTCTCCGCACCGGCCGCGCCCCGCACCCTGCCTGGTGCGGGGCGCGGCTCGCTTCATCCACAGCCGCGAACACGATAAATCTGGCGCGCCGGCGCCGGATTTATCGGGCTCAGGCGGCCATCGTGGACAAATGGGCGAGCATGGCCTGGTTCGCCTCCCAGCCGTCGGGGAAGCGGACCGGGACGTTCAAGTGCACCGGCTCCGCCGACGGGTGGGTGTCCAGCAGCTCCGCGATGCCGGCGCGGGCCACGACCACGCAGGCGTGGCGGTGGCGGGACGCCAGGACACACAGGCGCCCGGCCTCCAGGTGGAAGGCGCTCGCGTCCCGGCGGCCCGAGAGCGGGTGCAGGATCACCGTCACGTCGTACTCGCGGCCCTGCAGGCGGTTCGCGGTGTCGACCGTGACGTCGGAGGCGACCGTGTCGGCGAGGGCCAGGCGGATCGCGGCGACCTGGTCGCGGTGGGCGGCGCCGACGGCGACGCGGTCGGCCGTCACCGGGCGGCCGTCGGGGGCGTGCTCGGAGTAGGCGACGGGGCCGCGGCGCAGCAGGTTGACGACGATGGTGGCGATCGCGGCGACGGCCTCGCGGTCGGTGCGCACGGTGTGGCGGGCCGGCAACTCGTGCAGCGCCCAGCCGGTGCGCCGGGCGGTTTCGAGCGTGGCGTCGACGAGCGGGTCGCCGCCGATGGCGCGGACCGAGAACTCCAGGCGGCGGTCCTCGGGGCGGGTGCCGGCCTCGAACGGGGTGAACGGGTAGAACGCCGCCGAGACGACGGACGCCGCCGACGGTGGGAGGCGCCAGGACACCGGCAGGCGGTGGACGGGCAGGTCGGGGTTGTGCCGCAGGAGCACGGCGACCGCGCTCTGCATCGGATCCCAGGACAGGCCGGCCCAGCGCTCGACGGCGACGACCGAGAAGGGGTCGAGCTGGCCGGGGTCGCCGACGAAGAGGCCCCGGGTGAAACGGCCGGCGACTCGCAAAAGCATGTCGGAGCGCATCTGGTACGCCTCGTCGACGATCGCCCGCTCCCAGGTGCCCTCGGTGACCGTCGCCCATTTCGCGGCCGTGCCGATCACGACCGCGCTGGTCTGCACGTCGGAGACGGCGCCGCTGACGGTGACGGAGCCGTGCTTGATGACGCGCTGCGCCGGGACGTACGTCGAGGCCGACAGGCGCCCGATCTCCAGGCCGGGAGCCGCCGTGGCGAGGCGGTCGATGAGGTCGTCGACCTGCTCGTTGGTCTGCGCGACGACCATGAGCCGCTCGCCGGCCTCGGCCATGGTGCGCGCGGCCCGCACGACCAGCGTCGACTTGCCGGCGCCGGGCGGCGAGTCGACGACCACGCCACGCCCGGCCGCGGAGCCGAAGTCGGCCAGGATGTCGTCGATGATCGTCATGCGACCTCCGCTTCGCTCCGGCCGCATGCCTGGAGGCTGATTCCATGGTGAGCGGCCCCTCCGCTTCGCTCCGGACCGCTCACGACCAGTCCTCGGCGGCGTCGGAGTCGGTGGGCTGGTAGTCCGGCGGCGGGCCGCCGTGCGTCCAGGGCGTCTCCTCGCGCGCCGGGAAGCGGCCGGGCGGCTGGTAGGCGTCGCTGACCGGCCCGTACGTCACGACCTCGCCCACCTCCGGCACCGAGCCCGGCGCCGGCTGCTTCGTCGAGCGGCCCATGCCCTTGCTGAGCTCGAGCACCACGTCGACGGAGGAGACCGACACGACCATCGCCTGCTGGGCCAGGCGGGCCGGCGAGACGAGCAGGGCGCCCGGCTCCAGGCGCACCGGGTCGTCGGTCTGCACGGTGATGTGCGGGCGCAGCGCGGCCTTCTTGCCGGAGGTGTCGACGCGGTTGGGCGAGGCGGACACGACGGTGCCGGTGAACGCCTCTCCCGACAGGCGGAACTCGGCCATGATCAGCGGGTCGTCGAGGGCGCGCTGCGCCTCGTAGCGGGCCTGCTCGCGCTCGAGCCGGTCGAGGCGCCCGGCGGCGGCGACGGCGCTGTCGCGCCTCGGCTGCGGCAGCGCGGTCCCTTCGGCCAGCGACATGTGGTACATCGTGAAAACATCGCGATCGACGGCCCATCGCGCCTCGACGGACGCGCCCGCCCGGCGCGCCCGCAGCAGGTCGACGGCCCGCCACATGAGCCCCCACGTCGGCTCCACCTGCTCGGCGACGGCGGCGCTCAGCGCGGCCTCGGCGCGGCTCTGCGCCTGCTCGTCCGCGGCGCGCGCGTAGGCGGCCAGCGCCGGGGCGAGCACCTCGTTGTCGAACGTCGGGTCGGTGCTCGGGCCGGCCGGCGGCCAGCGCAGCGGATCCTCGGCGATCTCGGCCGCGGCGGCGCCGTCGAGGCCGGCCGGCGGGTCGATCCAGCCCAGCAGCGCGGCCAGGTTGGCGTCCTCGAGGCCGCTCTGGCCCGTCGCCCAGTGCTCGCCGAGCACCTCGGTGAGCGCGAGCAGCATGCCGGAGCCGGGGTGGTCGGAGCGCTCGCGCAGGAACGTGAGCCACTGGCCGAGCAGCGGGACGGTGCGGTGCACGGGGTGCGGGCCGTACGGGCGGCGGAAGCGCGTGGAGCGGCCGAGCAGCCGGATGAACTCGATGCCGCCGCGGTTGGGCACGAGCACCTGCGGCGCCTCGGCGTACCGCAGCTTGGACGTCTGGCCGGTGTCGACGGTTCGGGAGCAGCCATCGACGTACGCCAGGACGACCCGCGCCAGCTGCGCCACGAACTGGAAGCGCTGGGTGCGGTCGCGCGGGTTGGCCACCACGAGCAGCCGGCCGGCGTCGCGGCCGGTGCCGACCATCGCCGCCAGGGGCGCCGCGGCCTCGCCGGCGAGCGCCAGCGGTACCAGCACCAATGGCTTCTCGGCGATGTGCGTGTGCCGGACCGTCGTCAGCGGCTGGGCCCGCCCCGACTCGACCGCCTCCGCACGCGCCAGCGCGGTGAGGATGCTCACGCTGCTCCGGCCTCTTGCAGGCACTCGGTGCGCAGGCGGTGCGCAAGGCGGAGCAGGCCGGCTATCTCCTCCTGGCCGGCGCCGGGGGGCAGCGTGCCGCGGGCGAGGCCGAGCACCGTCGACACGCTCTCGACGCCGCCGAGGTCGTCGCGGATCGAGCGGCCCAGCGCCGAGGTGGAGCCGGCCGACTCGTCGCGGCAGAAGAACGCCATCTCGCAGGAGCCGAGGCAGTCCGGGTTGTACCGCGCGTCGATCGCGCTGACGGCCTTGCGCAGCTCGTCCGGGTGGCGGGTGGCGTTGTGGTCGGCGTCGTAGGCGAGGTCGAAGGACAGCCCGGCGGGCAGCGCGTCGAGGATCTTGTCGAGCCGGGTGAGCCGGGACAGCTGCCGCTGCAGCACGGTCAGCTGCTTGCGCACGTCGACGAGGGTGGCGATCGGCCGGTTGGCGAAGTTCTCCGGGCAGACGAGCACCACGTTGTGCGACACGGACTCCGGCGGATGCCCGAGCTCGCCGAGCAGCTCGCGCATGGCCAGCACGTAGACGGCCGACTGCTTCGCCGCCGCGGCCGCCTTGCCCGGGTCGGCCTGCCCGTCGATCACCGCGAACGACTTGATCTCGACCACGTGGAAGCGGCCGCCGGCCCGGAACGCGATGAGGTCGGGCTCGAGGTAGGCGTAGTAGCCGGCGATGTCCAGGCGCAGCATCGGGTGGTCGAACAGCGTGCCGGCGTCCTCGCGCTCCGCGGCGGCGCGGGCCAGCAGGCTGCGGGTGCGGGCGTAGCGGACCTCGCGGCTGGCGTTGCCGCCGACGTTGGACAGGTCGTCGTAGGCCACCTCGGGTATCGCCAGCCCGAGCCGCTCGCGCAGCAGCTGCAGCAGCTCCGCCGCGCCGTCGGCCTTGACCTGCGCCTCGAATGCGTTGCCGCGCGCGATCGCGAACCGCGACTGGCCGAAGGCGGCCGGGAAGCCCAGCTGCCCGGCGACGGCGCCCTTGTTCACCCCGGCCGCGTCCATCAGCCCCCGCCGGCCGCAGCCGGGGTTGTTGGTGAGCGCGGCGATGGTGCGTGCGTTGTGGTTGCGCGGCGCCACGGTGCCGCGGATGCGGTCCAGCCGGTCTACCAGAGCGTCCATGGGGTTCTCATCTCGGGGAAGCGTGTGACTCAGTTCGCGGTTCTGCGCAGTCGCTGCAGCCGGGCGCCGAAGAGCGTCTCGGCGCCGTCGAGCCGTTCGTGAGCGCGCGCGGCCGCCGCGGCGCGGTCCGCGGCGTCGGCCTCGGCGTGCACGTCGAGCTCGGCCTGTGCCCGGCCGGCGACGGTCTCGGGGTCGGTGCCGCCACCGCCGGCCGCCGCGGCGCCCGGGATGCCGGCGGCGAAGCGCCACAGCAGCCGGCGGGCGTCGTGCGCGTCGTCGGGCAGCTGCGCCACCCGCTCGGCCACCTTGATCGCGCCGATGAGGAAGTCGACGCGGGCGCTGAGCGGCCCGACCACGCGGGCCGGCAGCGGCCAGGTCGAGATGGCCAGCAGCCCGCGCGCCGGCGAGAGCAGGTCGGCGGTGAGCGCCGGGCAGAGGTAGTACGGCCGGCCGTAGGGCGCGACCTTGAACGAGCGCTCCTCGTCCCGGCGCAGGCTGGTCAGGCGCGCGGCCACGAGCTCGCCCGGGAAGAAGGCGTCGTGGACGGCGATGATCAGCTTCGGCGCCGCGGGCACCGTCAGCAGGGTCAGCGCGTGGTGGACCTGCTCACGGATGGAGAGCATCGGTGGCGCCGGATTCTGCCGCGCGGCCGCGGGAGCCCGCTCCTCCAGCTCGGCGAGCGCGGTGTCCCAGGCGTACTCCACGCGGCGCAGCTCCGCGCGAAGGGTCCTGGCCTGTGCCCGGTCACCCGTCGTGGCCGCGCGGCGCAGCTCGCCGCGCAGCCGGTCGATCCGGCGCTCGAGCAGCTCGATCTGCTCATTGGGGGCCGAGATCGATTCGGACACGAACGGCACGGTAGCCGGTTCCAGCAAGTTCCAGCAAAGACCAGTGTCGGCGTGTCGCGCTTGCTTTTTGGTAACTGCTTATGCGGGTACCGGCTGAGGCTGCTCTTCGAGCCTGGGCACGGCGGCGCGCTTGGGCATCGGCACGATCTGCGGCTTGCGGCGCGCGGCGAGGTCCTCCACCCAGCCGAGGCCGAGCACCAGCAGCGCGACGAGGGCGGCCACCAGGCCGAGCTGGACGAAGTCGTGGTACCCGCCGACGAGCGTGATGCCGAGCCAGACGCCCACCATCCGCACGAACGTGATCGCCGCCTCGTGCCACAGGTAGATCGTCAGGGCGCGCCGGTTGACCGCCTCGACGACGGGCTCGGCGGCGCCGAGCGACATGGCCGCCGGCGCGGCGTTGAGCATGATCAGCAGGAACGCGGTCGACCACAGCGTGTCGGCGATCGGGGCGTCGTTCATGTCGTACCCGCGGGGGCCCGGCGCGTGGAAGAGGATCGCGAGCCCGATGCCGCCCATCACCAGGCACACCGGCCAGATGACCTTCTTCGAGATGCGCTGCAGCGTGCCGTCGTGGTGCGCGAAGCCGAGCATCCAGGCCGGTGCGTACATGAAGAAGTCGCGAAAGGTACCGCCGGTGCCGTGGCCCGTCTCCCACAGGATGACCAGCACCGTGAACGGCACCGCAATGCTCGGGATCGGCCAGCGGCGGAACAGCCACAGCAGGGCCGGCGAGGCGATGATGAACCAGAGGTACGAGCGGATGTACCAGATCTGGCTGAACCAGAGCCCGCCGCGCTCGGATGTCGGCGGGTCGTCGAGGGGTATGAACCACAGCAGCGTCCGCCAGCTGTGCTGCATGCCGCCCCACAGCGACATGAGCGCGATGGCGAACGCCCCGAGGACCCAGAACGGTATGACGATGCGGCGCATCCGTCGGCCGATCGCCTTGACGCCGGACCGGTCCAGCGAGGCGGCCATCAGGGAGCCACCCAGCGCGAACATGAGGCCCATAGCGGGGAAGGCTACGGTCAGCCAGGCGAACCCGAGCGTGTGGTACGTGACCACGCGGAGGATCGCGACGGCTCGCAGGAGGTCTACGTACCGGTTCCGCATCCCCTACAGGTTGCCCTGTGACCCTTAGGGGCAACCTTCACTAGCCTCAAAATTGCCTGTGTTTATTCTCAAAGATCGTAGGGTGCTGGTCCCGTGACCGTCTGGGCAATCGAACGGGTTCACCCTGTTCTCACCCGCCAATCACACGGCGTAGTGCCACACTGAGCGCGTCGAACCCGAACCCCTCCTCGTGCATGACGCCGTTGATGAAGAAGGACGGGCTGCTCGTGACGCCGCTGGCGCGGCCGCTGCGCATGTCGCGCTCCACCCGCTCCTGGTGTGAACGCCGGCCGCCCGTGTCGGGCAGGCCGAACTGGTCGGCGTACCGCGCCAGGTCCACGTCCTCGAGGGTGTCCTGGTGGGACAGCAGCAGCGCGTGCATGCCCCAGAACGCCCCGGCGTCGGCGGCGGCCTCGGCGAGCAGGGCGGCCGGCATCGCCCGGGGGAACTCGTCCACCAGCGGGAAGTGCCGGAACGCGAAACGCAGCTCGTCGCCGAAGGCCAGCTGGAGCCGCTCCACGACGCCGAACGCTCGGCCGGTTTCGGGGCAGGCGTAGTCGCCGTACTCCACGAGGGTGAGCGGCGCGCTGGGCAACCCCTGCACGTGGTCCTCGTTGGTGAGACTGGGAAGGGCGCTCATCGCAGCACCCTTCCCAATCTCTCCTGGTTGTCCCCTACGGGTCCCGGCTAGTCCAACAGCTCCGTCACCGTGCCGGCGCCGACGGTCCGGCCGCCCTCGCGGATGGCGAAGCCGAGCCCGACGTCCATCGCGATCGGCTTGCCGAGCTCGACGGTCAGGTCGACCGTGTCGCCCGGCATCACCATCGTGACGTCGCCGAGGTCGACCGACCCCATCACGTCCGTGGTACGGAAGTAGAACTGCGGCCGGTAGTTGGCGAAGAACGGCGTGTGCCGGCCGCCCTCCTTGGTCGTCAGCGCGTACACGTGCGCCTTGAACCGCCGGTGCGGCGCGACCGAGCCGGGCAGCGCGACCACCTGCCCGCGCTGCACCTCACCCCGGCGGATGCCGCGCAGCAGCAGGGCCGCGTTGTCGCCGGCCTGCGCGCTGTCGAGCTGCTTGCCGAACATCTCCATCCCGGTGACCACGCTGGACTGGGTGGGCCCCAGCCCGATCACCTCGACGGGGGTGTTGAGCACGAGCGTGCCGCGCTCGACCGACCCGGTGACGACCGTCCCGCGCCCGGTGATGGTGAGCACGCTCTCGATCGGCATCAGGAACGGCTCGCCGGTCACCCGCTCGGGCAGCGGCACGTACGCGTCGACGGCCTCGAGCAGGTCGACCACCGACTGCACCCACGCCGGGTCGCCGGCGAGGGCCTTGAGCGCGCTCGTCTTCACGATCGGCAGCTCGTCGCCGGGAAACCCGTACTCGCTCAGCAGCTCCCGCACCTCGAGCTCGACGAGGTCCAGCAGCTCCGGGTCGTCGACCGCGTCGGCCTTGTTCATGGCCACGACGAGGTACGGCACCCCGATCCGCCGCGCGAGCAGCACGTGCTCGCGGGTCTGCGGCATGACCCCGTCCACCGCGCTGACGACGAGGATCGCCCCGTCCACCTGTGCCGCCCCGGTGATCATGTTCTTGACGTAGTCCGCGTGCCCCGGCATGTCGACGTGCGCGTAGTGCCGCGTCGCCGTCTCGTACTCGACGTGCGCGATGTTGATGGTGATCCCGCGCGTGATCTCCTCCGGCGCCCGGTCGATCCCCTCGAACGAGGTGTACCGGTTGACCGACGGGTACCGCTCCGCGAGCACCTTGGTGATGGCGGCCGTCAGGGTCGTCTTGCCGTGGTCGACGTGACCCATCGTGCCGATGTTGAGATGAGGCTTGTTCCTCGTGAACGCCTGCTTGGCCATCTGACACTCCACAGTGGATTTGTGGCTATGGATGCGCAGAACCCTCAGGCGAGCCGGTCCTCGTTCGTGCATTTTGCACACGGGCGGGCGTCCGGCTCGGCCGGCTCACCCTCCTCCGTCGGTTCCGCAGGATGCTGCGGGAGGAGGGTCAGCGTCGCAGGCCGGCCTCTAGCGCCGCGTCTAGCGCTGAAGGCGCCCAGGCGACCGCCGAGCCGGCCAGCAGGCCGTGCTCCAGAAGGGCGGTCGTCGCGATCACGATCGGAAAGGTAGCTCGCCGCATCACCGCGCGGCAACGCATTTACCAGTGGCGTTGGCCACATACCCCGGGCGGGTATACAAATCGGATAAATACGGCGCTGGCGCGCCGCATTTATCCGATATTTCGCCTGACAGGTGATAAATCCGATAAGTCGTGGCGCGTCAGCGCCCGACTTATCGGGCAAAAGCCCCGATCAGCGAGGGGGTGGAAGGCGGAGCGCGATCGTCGGGGCGTCTGCCATGACCGAGGCGGGGGCGCTGCCCGTCGGGGCGTCCGCCGGCGGCCGGTCGGCCCGCCCGACCGTGATCTCCGGGTAGATCTCGACCTCGTCCCACTCCCCCAGGGCCTTGGGCTCACCCCGGTTGAGGTCCATCTCCCGCGGCGGCGCCGTCGGGCCGGTGCGGGCCAGGATCGCCGCGCCGTTCGTGCTCACGTCGGTGACCAGCAGCATGCCGTCGCGCAGTTCGAAACGGAGGTGGTTGCGGCTCACGCGGCGGCTCGACTCGTCGTCCAGCCAGTTGCCGATTGTCACGCCCTGCTGGTCGTCGGGGGCGCGGCCGACCACCACCGGGCGCACCGCGGTGACCGGGAAACGGGCGCGGACCTGGCTGTTGATGCGCACCGCCAGCATCATGGCCGGCGGGCGGGGGCCCGAGTCGATCAGGCGGTCGCCGTGGCGGGGGCAGATGGGGGCGCCGCTCGGCAGGGCCGGTGGGGCCTGGCCCGCGCCGCCGGACGGCGGGCGGCCGAGGACCGGGCAGTCGCTGGCGGGGCAGCGCCAGTACCGCTGCAGCACCGGATGCGTCCGCGTCGCGCCCGTCGCCGGGGCCAGCGTGAGCTCCAGGTTGCCGGGGGCGCCGGTGGTCAGGTAGACCGGGCCGGGGTGTCCGGGTAGCGGGGAGCGGCTGATCACCGGGACGCCGGTCAGGTGTGCCACCTCGCGGACGCGGGCGTTGACGCGCGCGCCGGGTGGCAGCATCTCGATGAGGCCGTCGTCGGACCAGCGGCGCAGGACCATCCGCTCGTTGGACGTGAAGTCGGTGTCGGACATCGCGCCGCGCTCGGTGATGGCGTAGAGAGCCGTGTTGCCGTCGCCCAGGCGGCGGCTGAGCGCGTCGATGTACTGGCCGAGGCGCAGCAGGGCGGCCGGGCGGCCGCCGTCGAGGTCCACGCTGCGGGCCGCGTCCACGAGGTCGATGACGCCGCCGGCGGCCAGCGGGTCGACGGTCAGTCGACGTTCGATCGCGTCCAGCGCCCGGCTTGTTTCGAATCGCACCCGAACATTCTGCATCAGCATCGGCCAACCGCGGCAAAGCCGCACAGGCCGCCCTGCGGACAGGCCGCCGCAAAGCCGCCGCCGACCACCTCTGCGGTCGACGGCGGGCCTTACGCCGCGCTCTCGGCGAACCTCGGGGGGGAGGTGGGGAAGGCGCCGGGCACGGTGACCACGACGCGAAGGCACGGGGGGTTGCCCTGTGCGTCGTGGGTACACGTCAGCTAACTGTTGGTAATGAAGGTAGATCACTGCCGAAGACGTCAACAACGGTGAATGCCTGAATGAACGGCGTCTTCACCCGCCGCACACCTTGGCGACCTCGGCGAGGCGATGTGCGTCGATGCCGTCGCGCTGCTCGACGGCGAGCGGGTGGTCGGTCGGCTCGAGCTCCACCAGGGGGCGCAGGCCCGGCTGCCGAGTATGCACCCGGGTCTTGAGCTGCAGCGTGTCGGGGTACCCGGGAATGTTGTTGGAAAGCCAGCCGAAGTAGGGCTTCTCCTCGTCGCGGGCCGGGTCGTCCCAGCGCTCGACCGCGCGCTCGAAGTTCGCCGGGCTCAGGCTGACCCAGACGTTGTACGTCAGGTGCTCGTCGCTGTCGCGCACCGGAACCTCGATGAGGCCCCGGATGAAGAAGTGCCGCTCGTCCAGCTCGGGCGCGTCGATGCAGCACAGCTCGTCCTCGAGGAAGGACTCGCTGCCCGCCTCCGGCGCACCCCAGTAGTCCGGGGCGGAGAAGGCCCACACGGTCGGCACCTCGCCGAGCTCGGCGCCGCAGCAGCCACAGACAATGGTCACCGCGGCAAAATACACCCGCGACGATGATCAGCTCTGCGCGGCAAGCTCCCGGGCGCGGTCGCGGGCGGCCTCGAGGGCGGCCAGCAGAGCGGCGCGCACGCCGTGCTTCTCCAGCTCCCGGATGGCGTTGATCGTGGTGCCGGCCGGCGAGGTGACCGCCTCGCGCAGCTTGACCGGGTGCTCGCCGGACTCGCGCAGCATGATCGCCGAGCCGATGGCGGTCTGCACGATGAGGTCGTGCGCCACCTGGCGGGGCAGGCCGAGCAGGATGCCGGCGTCGGTCATCGCCTCGACGAGGTAGTAGAAGTACGCCGGGCCGGAGCCGGACAGCGCGGTGACCGCATCCTGCTGCGACTCGGGCACCCGGATGGTGCGCCCGAGCGGGCGGAACATCTCCTCGGCGACGGCGAGGTGCTCGGCGGTGGCGTGCGGGCCGGCCGAGATCGCGGTCATCGCCTCGTCGACGAGCGCCGGGGTATTGGTCATCACGCGCACGACGGGGGTGCCCTCGGGCAGGTGCTTGGCGAAGAACGCCGTGGGCAGGCCGGCGCACAGCGACACGAGGAGCTTGCCCGCGGGCATCTTCGGGCCGATGTCGGCCAGCAGGGCGCCGGCGTCCTGCGGCTTCACGGCGACGGTGACGACGTCGGCCTCGAGCAGCGCGGTCTCGTTGTCGACGACCCTGATGCCGTACCGCTGCGAAAGCTCCTCCGCCCGCTCCGGACGCCGCGCCGTGGCGATGAGCCGCTCGGCGGACCATCCGGCGCGCAGCAGGCCGGACAGCAGGACCTCGCCGAGCTTGCCGGCGCCGAAGACCGCGATGGTGCGCAAGGCTGCACTCCCCCAACGACGGGCCTGGGGCCACCGGACGGCGGCCCCAGGCGTACGAACTGGCGATCAGGAGCCGAAGAAGACCTCGGCCTCGGTGTACCGCTCGACGGGCACCGTCTTGAGCTCGCGGGTGGCGTCGGCGAGCGGGACGCGCACGATGTCGGTCGACTGGAGCGCGACCATCTTGCCGAAGTCGCCCTCGTGCACCGCGTCGATCGCGTGCAGGCCGAAGCGGGTGGCCAGGACGCGGTCGAAGGCGGTCGGCGTGCCACCGCGCTGGATGTGGCCGAGCACGACGGTGCGGGCCTCCTTGCCGGTCTTCGCCTCCAGCTGCTCGGCGAGCCACTGGCCGATGCCGCCGAGGCGGACGTGGCCGAACGAGTCGAGCTCCTGGTTGTGCAGCACCATCTGGCCGTCGAGCGGCTGGGCGCCCTCGGCGACGACGACGATCGGGCTGTACTGCGTCTGGAAGCGCTTCTCGACGTAGCCCGCGACCTGGTCGACGTCGAACTGCCGCTCCGGCAGCAGGATCACGTTGGCGCCGCCGGCCAGGCCCGCGTGCAGGGCGATCCAGCCCGCGTGGCGGCCCATGACCTCGACGACGAGCGTGCGGTGGTGCGACTCGGCGGTGGTGTGCAGCCGGTCGATCGCCTCCATGGCGATGTTGACGGCGGTGTCGAAGCCGAAGGTGTAGTCGGTCGCGCCGAGGTCGTTGTCGATCGTCTTCGGCACGCCGACGACGTTGACGCCGAGGTCGGTCAGCTTGGCGGCCACGCCGAGCGTGTCCTCGCCGCCGATCGCCACGAGGGCGTCGACGCCCAGGTCGGCCAGGTTCGACTTGATCCGCTCGACGCCACCGTCGATCTTGAACGGGTTGGTGCGGGACGACCCGAGGATCGTGCCGCCGCGCGGAAGGATGCCACGGACCTGAGCGATGCCCAGCTCGCGCGTGATGCCCTCGAGGGGACCACGCCAACCGTCACGGAAGCCCACGAACTCGTGGCCGTAGGTGGAGATCCCCTTGCGGACCACGGCACGGATGACCGCGTTGAGGCCGGGGCAGTCGCCGCCCCCGGTCAGTACGCCGATACGCATGCTTGATCTTGCCTTCCTGGTTGCGTGCTCGACCGAGCGGACGGGCGCGGTCGAGCCGGAGGTACCCGCTCATGGCGACGCTGCCGATTCACAGCGCACTGTAGTCGCTCCAGCTGAACCCTCAGCAGTCGTCCCCGCGGATCCCGAACTTCTTCGCAGACTCGTGTTCTTGCGTCATACGCCGCAGCGCGGCCAGCAACGTGTCGCCGAGGATGGAGCCGACGACCGCGTAATAGAGCATGCCCTCCGCGTCGCGGGCGCGCCCGACGAAGTCCAGATCGTGCGCCGCAATGGTCTCCGCGACGTCCGCGTACTGGTCCAAAAGTACCCCGACATCGGCCCCGACCTGCTCAAACGCGGCGAGCACCTCGGCCGCGGCCTGCCGCGCGGGAGCGTTTCGCCCGACCATCCACATGCGCTCGTCGACGAGCTTGTCCACGCGGGTGCGGGCCGCCTGCACGACCTCGGGATCGACGGAGTCCTTGCCGCCGACCGCCATCGGCAGCGCCTGCCCGAGCACGTTGTGCACGTCCGGGTCCGGCTCGTCGAGCGCCACGAGCAGGTGACGGATCGTGGCGATCGGCAGCCGGCCGATGTCCAGCAGCACCCGCACGAGGCGCAGCCGCTGGACGTGGCGATCGTCATAGCGGGCCTGGTTCGGGCTCGTCAGCTCGCCGGCCGGCAGCAGCCCCTCACGCAGGTAGTACTTGATCGTCGGCACGGGAACACCGGTCTGCCGACTCAGCTCCGCGATGCGCATGGAACTCCTTCCGACCTTGATATGGATAGTGTACCTTGCCAATAGCAGACAGCACCGCTATCCATTTTACCGGGAGCATCCGATGCGTGTCGCTCGACTTCACCGGCCCCTCATGGTGGTAGCCGGTCTCATGGCCGCCCTGGCCCTCTTCGCCGCGGTCGGCATCTTCGCCGACGACCGCACGCTGCTCGGCGTGCCGATCTGGCTCAAGCCGTTCAAGTTCTCGCTGTCGATCGCCGTCTACGGCACCACGATCGCGTGGATGCTGGGGCTGCTGGCCGGGCGCCGCAGCCGCTTCGGCTGGTGGCTCGGCACCGTCGTCGCCGGCGCGATGCTGATCGAGATCGCGGTCATCGTGGGCCAGGCGGCCCGCGGCCGTCAGAGCCACTTCAACTTCCAGACCCCGCTCGACGGCGTGCTGTACAACGTCATGGGCGCCACCATCGCCACCGCCTGGGTGGCGACGCTGATCCTCGCGATCCTGCTGCTCATGCAGCGCATGCCGGACCGCGCGAACGCGCTGGCCGTGCGGCTGGGCATCATCGTGGCCCTCGTCGGCATGGCGGTGGGCTTCCTGATGACACTGCCGACCGACGCCGAGCTCGCGCAGGACGACCCGACGATCATCGGCGCGCACAGCGTCGGCGTGGCCGACGGCGGCCCCGGCCTGCCGCTGGTCAACTGGAGCACCACCGGCGGCGACCTGCGCGCCGGGCACTTCATCGGCATGCACGCGCTGCAGGCGCTGCCGCTGTTCGCCCTCGCGCTGACGCTGCTGGCCCGCCGCTTCGCCCGGCTGCGCAACGACCGCGTGCGCACCCGCCTGACCGGAGTCGCCGGCCTCTTCCACGGCGGCCTGACCGTCCTCGTCACGTGGCAGGCGCTGCGCGGCCAGTCGCTGGTACACCCGGACGCCCTGACCCTCGCCGCGGCCGGAGCGCTGCTGGTGGCCACGGCGGCCGGCGCGGCCTGGGCGGTCACCGCCCCGGCGCGTTCCACCGGCTCCCCCGAGCCGGTGCGGCCCGCCGCCCCCGCCGTCCCGGTCGAGGCCGTCTGATGGCCGAGACGCTGTTCCAGCTGGCATTTCTCGTCACGGTACCCTTCTGGGCCCTCATGATCCTGACGCCCACGTGGCGCTGGGCGCACCGTACCGTCTCCTCCCCGCTCATCGTCCTGCCCACGCTGGTCGTGTGGGTGTTCGCGATCGCGCCGGCCTTCGGCGACTTCGCACGGGAGATGCTCAACCCGGATCTGGCAGGCGTGCAGGCGCTGCTCGCGAGCGACGACGTCGTCGCCGCGGTGTGGGCCCAGGTGATCGCGTGGGACCTGTTCATCGGCCGCTGGATCTACCTGGACAGCCGGCGGCGGGGCCTGCACCCGCTGCTCATGGCGCCGGTGATGGTGCTGACGATCCTGCTGTCGCCGATCGGGTTCCCGCTCTACCTGGCCCTGCGCCTGCTGAAGCCGCTGCCAGCCACCGCAACTTCGGGTACTTCTCCCGGCGGGCGATAAATCCGATAAGTCGTGGCGCGCCAGCGCCCGACTTATCGGGCAAAGCCCACGTCAGCCGTGCATCACGCGCCAGCGCGCCAGGTTGTGGCGGGCGTCCACCAAGGCGTCGTGGCGGCCCTCCGCGACGGGCAGCGGGGGGCGGCCGGCGTCGTCCCAGAGCTGGCGCAGGTCCTTCGTGAAGCGCGGGATCTCGCGCGGCAGCGCCGGCATCGAGCCCCACAGCTGGGCCAGCGCGACGTGGTCGTAGGCGGCGTACCACGCCCACAGCTCCAGCTCGTCCGCCTCGCCCTTGCGCAGCGGCTCGGTCAGGAAGTCCAGCAGCTCCGCGCGGATCCGCTCGCGCGAGCGCCACGCCTTGTCCGACGGGGACGGGAGCTTGTCCAGCACGTTGCGGCGCACCCAGGAGACGGCGCGGGAGTCGTCGAACTCGGTCGAGACCGCGTAGTACTCGCGGCCGTGCTCGTCGACGACGCCGATCGAGACGAGGTCGATGAGCCGCCCGTCCTCGATGAACTCGCAGTCATAGAAGTACCGATACGCCGCCACCGGATACATCCTGCCCTATCGCGGCCGCGGAGATCACAGTGCGGTGCCGCCGTGCCGATGGACCCGCTCGGCGCCGGCGGCACGGCCGGGCGCGTGCCGGCCGCGAAACCGGACCCGCGGCGCGCGGGCACCCATTGCCGACGAAATTGGCCACCGTTGATCCCGGGCCGCCGTGCACCGCGGTCCGGCGGAATGCACGGGCCGGCCACGCTGCGCACCGTGCGACGTTACGCAGCGCCGCACCCGGTACTCGATGAACTCGCGGCCGGGACCCGGATGCTCGCACCATCCGGGGCCCGGCCGCGACCGTGCCATGCCCCCCGCCCCCCAGCGGTTTGCGTGGTGGCACTAGCCTGCCTGCGGACTCATGAACGGCGCTGTCGGTGAGCCGATGCGGGGGATGTACAGACTCCGACACGCCAGTCATGATCTGGTAGAAGTTTCGTACTGTCTTCGTGATCACCTAACGTGATCGCGAGTCCGATCACGCTGAACCGGGAGGGGTTTGACCGTGGAGGGTCGGCTGCCAGATCCCGGCGACGCACTGACCGGTGTGGAAATGTTCAGTGGTCTGGAGCCCGATGTGCGTCAACGGGTCATCCAGGCAGCGGTGCCACGGACATACCGCAAAGGCCAGCTGCTGTTCGTCGAAAACGATCCGGGCGAGTCGCTCATCGTGCTCAAGCGCGGTGCGGTGATGGTGTTCCGGACCGCGCCCACCGGCGAACGCGCGGTGCTGTCGGTCATCCGTCCGCCCGACACGATCGGCGAGGTGTCGCTGCTCGACGGCGCGGCGCGCTCGGCGTCGGCCGAGGCGATCGAGGACTGCCAGGCCCTGGCGCTGTCCCGGCACGCGTTCATCGAGCTGGTCCACGCCAACCCGCGGATCCTCGACGCCGTCATGCGCTCGCTGGGCCTGCTCATCCGGCGGCTCACGGAGCAGAACGCCGACCACGTCTTCCTGGACCTGCCCGGCCGGGTCGCCAAGACGCTGGTCCGCCTCGCCGGCGAGACCACCGCGCCGATGGTCACCATCGAGCTCAACCAGAGCCAGCTCGCCGAGATGGCCGGCGGCTCTCGGCAGAGCGTCAACCAGGCGATCGGTTCGTTCGCCAGCCGAGGCTGGCTGCGCACCGAGGGCCGGCGGATCGTGGTGACCGATCTGGGCGCGCTGCGGCGACGGGCGGGCATGCCCGATCGATGACCTTCGCCATCCTTTAGGCCGGCTTAAATGGCCTGACAGGATGGCATGACATCGGCTGGACGGCCGGGGTGCGGGGTGCCATTTCGGACACCTGGCCGCCCCGGCCGCCGACGTGTGAGGATGGGTTCTCACACGGCGAGGGAGTGTCGGCGATTTCCAGTCAGTGCGCACGCTGCGGCCGCCAGGCGGGCGAGGGTGACCGGTTCTGCGGCGGATGCGGCGCCGAGCTGAGCCCGCCGTGCCCGACCTGCGGACGGACGCTCTCCCCCGACGCCGTGTTCTGCACCGGCTGCGGCACGCCCCGCGCCGACACCACGGCGGCGCGCGGCCTGATCCGCACCGAGCGGGCCACCGGCCGCGCGTCCGTGCCGGCCATCCCGGCGGCGCGCAGCGAGGACCGCCGGCGCATCAGCGTGCTGTTCGTCGACCTGATCGACTTCACGCCGTACGTCGAGCGCGCCGACCCCGAGCTGGTGCGCGAGCTGCAGAAGAGCTTCTTCTCCACCGCCCGCGAGGTCATCGGGCAGTACGGCGGCGTCGTGGAGAAGTACATCGGCGACGCGGTCATGGCGCTCTTCGGCGCACCCGTCGCCACCGAGACCGACGCGGTGCGCTGCGTGCGCGCCGGCCTGGAGCTGCAGCGGGTGCTCGCCCGCTACGCCAGCACCGGCGAGGGCGAGCGCGAGCTGCGCTTCCGCGTCGGCGTCGCGACCGGCGAGGCCCTCGTCGACGTGGCCGCGGCCCGCGACGGCGGCCAGGCGATCGTCGCCGGCGACGTGGTCAACACCGCCTCGCGGCTGCAGTCGCTCGCCCCGCCCGGCGGCGTGCTGGTCTGCGGCAGCACCTACACGCTGACCAAGGCCTCGATCCGCTACGAGGCCCAGCCGCCGGCGACGCTGCGCGGGCGCTCCACGCCGACCGAGGTCTGGCTGGCCCTCGCGCCGCTGCGGCGCAACCACCCGGACCGCGAGGCGGGCTCGACCCCGCTGGTCAACCGCACACACGAGCTGAGCCTGCTGGTCAACGCGCTGTACCGGGGGTTGCGGGAGCGCACGCCGCAGCTGGTGACGGTGCTGGGGCACGCCGGCATCGGCAAGAGCCGGCTGGTGCACGAGCTGTTCCTGCACGCCGAGCGGCTCTTCGACGCGCCCGTGGCCTGGCGGACCGGGCGGTGCCCGCCGTTCGGGGAGAACGTGACGTACGCCGCGCTGGCCGACATCGTCAAGGCGCAGGCCGGCATCCTCGACACCGACACCGCCGAGACGACCCGCGAGCGGCTGGACACGGCGCTGGCCGCGATCGTCGGGCCGTCCGAGGCCGAGCGGCTCGCCGAGGCGCTCAGCCCGCTCGTCGGCCTGCCCGGGCCCAAGCTCGCGCCGGACGAGACCGAGTCGGCGTGGCGGCGCTTCGTCGTCGCGCTGGCCGCGCACCGCCCGACGGTCCTGGTCTTCGAGGACCTGCACTGGGCCGACGAGTCGATGGTCCGCTTCGTGGAGCGGCTCGGCGCCTCGGTGCGCGACGTGCCGCTGCTGCTGCTGTGCACCGCGCGGCCGGAGCTGCTGGAGCGCAACCCGAGCTGGGCGGGCGCCGTCGCCGGCGCGGTGTCGATCACGCTGCCGCCGCTGCGCGACGCCGAGATCGCCACGATGTACGCACACCTGCTGGGCGCCGCGAGCTTCCCGTCGCAGTCGCTGAGCTCCCTGGTGGAGCTGGCCGACGGCAACCCGCTCTACGCGCTCGAGTACACCCGGATGCTCGCCGAACAGGGCAACCTGCCCGCCACCGACGCGCTCGGGCGCCAGCTGCCGATGCCCGACAGCGTGCACGCCGTCATCGCCAACCGGGTCGACCTGCTCGACGCGGCCGACCGCGCCGTGCTGCAGGCCGCCGCCGTGGTCGGCATGAACTTCTGGCCGGGCGCGGTCGGCGCCGCCATGAGCCGCCCCGCCGACGGCATCGAGCGCTCGCTGCGCCGGCTCGAGCAGCGCGACCTCATCCACGAGCAGGCTGCCTCCACGATGGAGGGGCAGACGGAGTACCGCTTCGGCCACGTCCTGGTGCGGGACGTCTGCTACCAGCGGCTGCCCCGCACGGAGCGCGTGGCACGGCACGAGCTGACCGCCGAGTGGCTCTTCAACGTGGCCGCCGACCGGGACACCGACCTCGCTGAGGTGGTCGCCAACCACCGCTTCACGGCGTACGAGATCGCCCGCTCCCTGGGCCTGGACGCGGCGCGCTACAGCGTCCCCGCGCGCGACGCGATGCACCGCGCGGCCCGGCGCGCCTATGCGCTGCACGCGCTGGAGGCCGCCACGGCGCACGCAGGCAAGGCCCTCGCGCTGTGCGACGACTCCACCGACGCGCTCGAGCGGCTGCGGATCGAGCAGCTGAACACCGAGATCGCGTTCTACGCCAACCCGGAGGCCTTCCTCGGCACCGGCGGCGCCGACCGGCTCGTCGGGCTCGCCGAGCGGCTCTACGCGGCCGGCGACCAGGCCGGCGCGGCCCGCGCGTGGACGGTCAGGGGCCAGGCCGCCTGGCTGCGCGCCGACCGGCTCGACGCGCTGTCCTGCCTCGACCGCGCGGTGGAGCTCTTCGACGAGCTGCCCGACGGGCCGCAGAAGGCCGACGCCTACGCCGAGCTGGGCCGCCTGCACATGCTGAACTTCGAGGTCGAGCCGGCGGTCGCGGCGGCCAGCGCGGCCGCGGAGATCGCCGACCGGCTGGGCCTGGTCGACGTGGCGACCGGCGCGCGGATCACGATCGGCACCGCGCTGTTCCAGGCCGGCGACCGCTCCGGCCTCGTCGAGCTGCAGTCGGCGCTGGAGGTCAGCCGCGAGCGCCGGCTGCTGTCGGAGCACCGGGCCCTGCGCAACGTCTCGTGGGCGCTGCTGGAGGACGGCGACTGGACCGCCGCGGCGGCGATGCTGGACGACAGCCGCCACGCCGTCCCCGGCAGCCACACGCTCGCCACGGGGTACTCCGACGTCGCGCAGTCGGCGTACTTCACCGGCGACTGGCCGGCCTACGTCGCCGCGGCCGAGGCGGCCATGGCCGAGCCCGGCGGCGAGTGGGACCTGCAGGTGCGCGGCGTGCGCGCCTGGATCCGCACGCTGCGCGGCGACGACGGCGGCGACGACGTCGAGGAGACGGTCGCGGCCGGCCGTCGCAGCGGCTTCTACCGCCTGCAGTGGGTGGCGCTCGGCCACGGCGCCCTGTGCCGCGCCCTGCAGGGCCGCGACCGCGACGCCGAGGCGCTCATCGTGGAGCTGGCCAAGACGTGGCGGGAGGTCCGGGCGATCGCCAGCGGCGAGTGGATCGACGCCACCGCGCACGCCGCCGTGCTGTCGGGCCGCGTGGCGATGCTGGCGATCCGCGACATGCTCGCCGACGTGCCGCACCGCACCCCGTGGGTGGAGGCGTCGCTGCGCACGATCACCGGGGCGATCGCGTTCGTCGACGGCGACCACGCCCGGGCGGCGGACATGCACCTGGCCGCGGCGGAGCTCTACGGCGACATCCCGAACAACTCCGCCCGCATCCTGTCGGTGGCCTGGGCCGTGCAGGCGCTGGGCCGCAGCGGCGACGAGCGCATCGAGCCATGGCGGGCCGAGCTGGTGGCCTTCGCCGAGCAGGCAGGCACCCCCCGCCTGCTCGAGCTGGCCGGCCTCACGCCGCCACAGGCTCCGCCGGCGTAGGCGGGGACGCCTGCGCGTTCTTGACCTTCTGGGCGTACATGTCGATGTACTCCCGGCCCGACAGCGTCATCAGCTCGTACATGATCTCGTCGGTCACCGCGCGCTCGATGAACCGGTCGCCGGCCATTCCGGCATACCGGGAGAAGTCGAGCGCCGGGCCGAACTTGATGTGCACGCGGCGAAGATTGGGTAGCTTCTGCCCGATCGGCTGGACTTTGTCCATGTTCATCATGGCGACGGGGACGACCGGCGCCCCGGACTCCAGGGCCAGGCGGGCGACGCCGGTCTTGCCGCGGTACAGCCGGCCGTCCGGCGACCGGGTGCCCTCCGGGTAGATGCCGAAGATCCCGCCCGCCCGCAGGATGTTGAGGCCGACCTCGAGCGCGGCCCGGGCCGCCTTGCCGCCGGAGCGGTCGATCGGGACCTGGCCGGTGCCCGCGAAGAACAGCTTCGTGAGCCAGCCCTTGAGCCCCTTGCCGGTGAAATATTCCGCTTTGGCCGGAAAGGTGACGCGCCGCCTGATGCTCAGCGGCATGAAGATCGAGTCTGCGAACGAGAGGTGGTTGCTGGCGATGATCACCGGTCCCTCGTCCGGGACATGCTCGACCCCCTCAACCTTTGGGCGGAAGACGAGCTTCAGCCAAGGTCCGAGGACGATGTACTTCAGGAGCCAGTAGAGCACGGCCGCCCTTTCGGGATCGCGCGACAATCGGTGATGACCGTCGCAAAGAGCCTACGAAGCAGTACGGCACACCACAACGCACTCCCGGAACGACGGCCGGGCATGTCAGGATTTCGGTCAGCGGTTTTTTCGCGGCGCACCCGGTCGTCGCGAGGGCGGCCGCGGGGAGGGGCGAGCTGTGCCAGGGGGTGGGGCGCGGCGCGGTCGGCGGGACAACGGCCTGGTGGCGCAGGAATACGCGGTGGTGGGCGACGTCGACCCCCGCATCGGGGAGCATCTGCTCGACATGCTGGCCGAGGGCGGCATCGCGGCATACCTCCAGCCTGCCTCCGATCTGCATCCGCTGACGCGGACCACGACGCTGCCCGCACGGCCGACCGACCGGCTCTACGCCGACCGCGACCACCTGGCCACCGCTCAGGACTACCTGGCCCAGCTCACGGCGGCGGTGCCCGAGCAGCACACGCCGGTCGAGGCGCCGGCCGCGGAGCCGCAGCAGTCCGACGAGGACGCCTTCGCCGCGATCGTGGCCGGCTTCCACACCACCGTCGACCCGACGGTCGCCGCGCCGTGGCCGGCCGCCGAGGACCTGGACTCCTCCAGCACCGCCGCGCCCGACATGGACACCGAGCCGGCGCCGCGCACGTCGCTTCGCCGCCCGTCGGACGTGGTCGACCGGTCGCTGCTGGACAGCCTGGACACGTTCGGCAACGACCTGCCCGGCGACGACGAGGAGGACGAGGGGTACACGCCCCCGCCCCCGCCGCCGCTGCCCCGCGTCGCGCCGGTCACGATCGTCGCCATCCTCGCCCTGACCGCCGGCCTGGTCCTGCTCTTCTGGCCCGACGTGCTCCCGCTGGGCTCGCAGGCGGCGTTGTTCCTGGGCTTCGCCGGCGTGCTGGCCGGGTTCGTCACGCTCGTGCTGCGGCTGCGCCCCGGCGACGAGGAGGACGACGACCCGGACAACGGCGCCCGGGTCTAGGCCCTGGTCAGCGCACCTTCTCCAGCCAGTCGGCGATCGCGTCGATCGGCTCCTGCCAGCGGGCGTCGAGCATCAGGTCGTGCCCCATGCCCGGGAAGAGCAGGGGGGAGCCGCCGTAGCGGCGCGCCACCCACTCCAGCGCCGAGCCGGACACCACCCGGTCGTCCGGGCTGCCCACCACGAGCACCGGCGGCGCGCCTACCGGCGCCTCCGGCTGCTGGCGCCGCAGGAGCTGGCGCTGTGCGCCGCCCGGGACCCGCTGGAGCCGCTGGGCGTACGTCTGGGCCTGGTTGCCCGGCAGCGCCCGGCTGAACAGCTGCTCGCGCCGCAGCGACACCCGCCCGCCGAACGCGCCCGGCAGCGTGCCCGCCGGGTTGCGCCCGAGCAGCCCGAACGCCGTGCCGAGCCCGCCGAAGACCGGCGCGACGAGCACGCCCGCGCGCACCGGGTAGCGGGCCATGGCCATCGCCACCACGAGCGCGCCCGCGCCGTGCCCGACGAGCACCGCCTGCCGCGGCAGCGACGCCGCGACCTGCGTGACGTCGTGGACGTAGTCGCACAGCCGGGCCTCGGGCGCCGGCCCGCTGCCGCCGTGGCCGCGCAGGCTCATGGCGTACGCCGGGAAGCCCCGCTCCGCCGTGTGCTCCAGCCAGTGCTGCGCGAACGCCCACGCGCCGTGGCCGTAGCCGGGCACGAACAGCACCGGCGTCGCGGTACCCCCGGAGGAAGGCTGAGCGTCGAGCACCTCGCGCCGCACCGGCTTGGGCGGGTCCGCCCACTCCTGCGATCGCATCACCCGCGTCGTCAACGGACGGCCTCCAGCTCGTGCAGGGTCTTCTCCAGCTCCTGCAGGTACACGAAGTGGCTCACCTCGAACCAGTGGCGGGTCGAGTCGGTGACCTTCCGGGAGGTGTACCGGCGGTCGCCGTCGCCCCGCATCCGCGCCCAGATCGCCTGCGCCCGCTCCGGCGCGGCGTCGAGCACCCGCAGCCACTGCGCGATGAACACCGCCTGCCAGTGCGACAGCGTGAACAGCGCCGAGTCGGGCTGCAGCAGCCCGGCCACGGCCAGCGTCGGGTGCGTGCGGGACAGCATCTGCAGCGCCAGGCGCGGCCGCCCGGCCGAGTCGGTGGACAGCAGCTCCGGCGCGAGGAACTCGAACTTCGGCATGTACCCGGTGGCCATCACGACCAGGTCGGGGTCGATCACGCGCCCGTCGGTGAGCACGACCTCGTGCGCCTCGAAGTGCCGCACGTCCGGTACCGCGGTGATGTCGCCGTGCCCGAGGTAGTACGGCAGCTGGCTGTTCACCAGCGGGTGCATCTCGAGGATGCCGTGCTCGGGCTTCGGCAGGCCGAACCGGGTCAGGTCGCCCACCGTCATGTTGATCGTGCGGTGCAGCAGCCACTGGCGCATCTTCGTCGGCAGGCGCATCGCCAGGACCTTGTCGTTGACCTGGTCCGCGGGGCGCCCCAGCGCGAACTTCGGCGCGTACCAGTACCCCCGCCGCGTCGAGTGCCAGCACTTGGCGGCCTGCTGCGCCGCCTCGACCGCGATGTCGCACCCGGAGTTGCCGGCCCCGATCACCAGGACCCGCCGCCCGCGCAGCTGTGCCGCGTCCTTGTACTGGCTGGCGTGGATGATCTTGCCGCGGTACTCCGCCAGCCCGTCGTACTCGGGCATCTTCGGCGCCCAGTTGTGCCCGTTGGCCGCCACCACCGCCGAGTAGCGCATGGTCCGCGGCGCACCGCCGCGCGAGCCCTTGACCGTCACGTCCCACCGCGGCGGCCCGCCGCCCGGGTCCTCGGCGGGCTCCACCCGCGCGACCTCGGTGCCGAACCAGATGTGGTCGCGCAGCGCGAAGTGGTCGGCGTACTTCTCGAAGTACGCCAGCATCTGCGTGTGGTGCGGGTAGTCCGGCCAGTCGTCGGGCATCGGGAAGTCCGGGAACTGCGTGAACGGCTTCGACGAGATCAGATGCGTGCTCGCGTACACCGGGCTGCGGTCGTGCCGCCAGTTCCACCCGCCGCCGACGCCGGTCTCGCGCTCGTAGCAGTCGACCCCGAACCCGGCTTCACGGAGGTTCTTGATCGCGGTGAGCCCGGTGCCGCCGGCCCCGATCACACAGACCGTGTCACCCCGGTCGTACACAGGCTCGCCGTCCCGCCAATGCGTAGCGTTCCCGGCAAGATCATCGAACCGACCGTCAGCGCTCACCGCGGAATCCTCTTCCGAGAGTCCCCGTTTTGTCCAGTACCGAACTTTCGCGCACCGACGGCCACAGGGCCCTTTGCGCAGCTGCGCGCGCCGCGCCGACCGCCGCCGTCAGGCGTCGAGCTCGAGGTCGGCGACGATCGGGAAGTGGTCGCTCGCGGCGCGGGTCTGCGGCGTGTCGATCACGTCGTACTGCAGGACCCTGAAGCGCGGGTCCGCGAAGATCGCGTCGAGGCGCTCGCGCGCGGCCGTGGCCGGGAAGGTCGGGCGCTCGTCCGGGCCCGCGGCGTCGGTCAGGCCGTCGGCGATCATGCGCCAGGCCGCGCCGCCGGAGTTCTCGTTCAGGTCGCCGGCGAAGAGCAGCGGGTCGGCGGCCTCGTCCATGTGCTGCTTGAGCAGGGCGGCCTGCGCCGGGCGCTCGGCGGCGTCGGTGGACAGGTGCGAGCCCGCCGCCACGAACGTCGACCGGCCCACGCGGCACCGCACGAAGACGGCGCCGCGCATGTGCCGGCCAGGGGTCAGCGGGTAGCGCACGTTCCACTCCTCGAGCGCGCGCACCCGCAGGTTGGTGAGGATCAGGTTGCCCAGCGCCGGCAGCCCGCCGCCGGCGATGACCAGCTCGAGCTCGCGGGCCAGGTCCGCGGACTTCTGCCGCCATCGGAAGCGCCGGGGCGCCTCCTGGAGGATCGCGACGTCCGGCGCGGCCTCCCGCACGGCCGACGCGAGTGCGCGCCGGTCGTCCTTCAGCCCGTGCAGGTTGTACGAAAGCACCCTGATCTTCGTCATGTACGCCTCACATACGGGCCAGGTCCGCCGCTCCGACGACGCCGGCCAGGTTGCCCATGAGCGCCGGGCGGACCTCGGCGACGGGGAGCCGGCCGCGCTGGGCGAGCTGCTCCTCGTAGCTGGCCCGGGCCGGTTTGAGCAGCAGGTCGCCGGCGTCGATCACGCCGCCGCCGACCACGATCACCTGCGGGTCGAGGGTCTGGACGATGTCGGCGAACGCCACGCCGAGCCAGTGCCCGACCTGCTCGAAGGCTCCGGTCGCGACCGGGTCGCCGAGCCGGGCGGCCTCGGTGACGGCCGGGCCCTTGATCGCGTCCGGGTCGCCGCCGGCCAGCTGCAGCAGGCGCTCGGCGGCCTCGGGGCGGGTGCGTGCGTCGGCGCGGGCGAAGCGGACCAGGGCGTTGCCGCTGGTGTACTGCTCCAGGCAGCCGTGCCGGCCGCAGCCGCACGGGTGGCCGTCGGGGACCATCATCGTGTGGCCGAGCTCGCCGGCCACGCCGTGCGCGCCGCGGATCAGGCGGCCGCCGAGGATGATGCCGCCGCCGATGCCGGTGCCCACGGTGTACAACACCATCGAGTCGTCGGCATCGTGCGCCGCGCCGAAACGGAACTCGGCCCAGGCCGCCACGTTGCCGTCGTTCTCCACGACGGTGGGCAGGCCGACCGCCTGCTGGATCTTGTCGCGCAGCGGCTCGTTGCGCCAGGCCAGGTTGGGCGCGAACTGCACGATCGAGCGGGTCTCGTCGACCCAGCCGGCCGCGCCGATGCCGACGGCCTCGACCTGTTGCCCGGCGGACAGCTCCCTGATCACCTCGATGATGCGGTCGGCGGTCTCGCCCGGGTCCTGCGCCGGCGTGTCGCGCCTGGTCTGCACCAGCACGTCGCCCGCGGAGTCGACGACACCACCCAGCACCTTGGTACCGCCGATGTCGACGCCGATGGTCAGCCCCACTGCGGCAAGCTCCTTTCGTACCCGGCTTACGCCTTGTCGGGGTCATCCTCTGCGACGTCGCTGTCGGTGGTTGACGTTTCCCGGGTGGCCGACCGCCAAGTTGACGAATCGTCATCCGGAGCCTTGTCGGACACGCGCTCGCCGAAGGCGCGCAGCACCGAGGCGACCCCGGCGGCCAGGTCGCCCGCGCCCGTGGCCAGCCGCTCGGCGAAGTCCGGGTCGGGGTCGCGGGCCGCGGCGATGGCCTTGCACAGCGGGCAGACGCAGCACTCGGCCGAGCCGGTGGCGAATCCGGCGGTACTGCGCGCCGCCATCGACGCCGCCGCCAGCGCGGCGGCGACGAGGCGCTCGGCCTCCTCGCGCGGGTCCCTCATGAGCCCGCCTCGACCCGGCGCTTGAGCTCCTTGAGCGCGGTGTCCATGATCATCTTCTCGGCCTTGCGCTTGAACATGCCGAGCATGCCGATCGCCAGCTCCACCGACAGCGAATAGGTCACCGTGGAAGTGCCGTCGGGGTTGGCGGTAATGTCGTAGGAGCCGTCCTGCTGCTTCTGCATCTTCGACGGCGCCACCAGGCTCCACTCGATGCGGCTCAGGTCCTCGGCGTATTCATACTGCAGGGTGTACTCGTCGGACACCGGGCCGGAGTCGAGCGCGAAGCGGACCTGACTGGCGTAACCGTCCTCATACTCCTCGACCACCTCGACCGATTTTACCGCCGCGACCCACTCCGGGTAGCGGGCGAAGTCGGCGATGACCGCGGCGACCCGATCCGGGGTCGCGTCAATGACGATCGACTGCGTCGAAGTGTCGGCCATGCGTGGCAGGCTACCTCTGCCGCCGCGACCGCGGAGCGTCGGCTCACCGCCTGGCGGGCCCGCGCCGGAGCCGATACACCTACAGGTAGGTTCCCGGTACGGAAACGAAGTGGTAATAAGCGAGTCAAATAAGGAGTCGGACGTGCGCGAGTTCTCCGTCCCCGCCGCGGTGATCATCGCCGAGACGGCCACGCTGACCGACCCCGTCTGGGACAACGCCGCCGTTGCCCCCGACACGGTGCAGTTCGAGCGCCTGGTGGACGGCGCGTGGCAGGGCGTCACCTGCGCGCAGTTCCTCGACCAGGTCGTGGCGCTGGCCCGGGGCCTGCTGGCGGCCGGCATCGAGCCGGGCGAGCGGGTCGGGCTGATGTGCAAGACCCGCTACGAGTGGACCCTCGTCGACTACGCGATCTGGACCTGCGGCGCCGTCACCGTGCCGATCTACGAGACCTCCAGCCCCGAGCAGGTGGCGTGGATCCTGCAGGACTCCGGCGCGGTGGCCTGCTTCGTGGAGACCGACGCACACCGCGAGGCCGTGGAGCAGGTGCGCGACGGCGCGACCGCCCTGGCGCACGTGTGGCAGATCGACGGCCCGCGGGGCGCGCTCGACCAGCTCGTCGCCGAGGGCGCCGCGGTGCCTCGCGAGGACGTGGACCGGCGGCGCACCGCGACGGCGGCGGACGACCTCGCCACGATCATCTACACCAGCGGTACCACGGGACGCCCCAAGGGCTGCATGATCACCCACCGCAACATGCTCTCGGACATCGTCAACGCCGTCCCGGAGCTGCGTTCGCTGTTCAACGAGGGCGCCCGCACCCTGCTCTTCCTGCCCCTGGCGCACTCCTTCGCCCGCCTGATCCAGATCGGCGTCGTGCAGGCCCGGGCCACGATGGGGCACACGGCCGACACGAAGAACCTGGCTGAGGCGCTCAAGAGCTTCAAGCCGACGTTCGTACTCTCCGTGCCTCGCGTCTTCGAGAAGGTCTACAACACCGCCAAGCAGCGCGCGCAGGCCGACGGCAAGGGCGCGATCTTCGAGCGGGCCGAGCGCGTGGCCATCGACTACAGCGCGACCCCCTCCCCCGGCCTGCTGCTCAAGGCCCAGCACGCGCTGTTCGACCGGCTCGTCTACGGCAAGCTGCGCGCCGCGCTCGGCGGCCAGTGCACCCGCGCCATCTCCGGCGGCGCACCGCTCGGCGAGCGCCTGGCGCACTTCTACCGCGGCATCGGCGTCACCGTCTACGAGGGGTACGGGCTCACCGAGACGTCCCCGGCCACCAACGCCAACCGCGACAACGGCGTGAAGATCGGCACCGTCGGCCGGCCGCTGCCCGGCGTGACCATCCGCATCGACGACGACGGCGAGATCCTGGTCCAGGGCGACATCGTCTTCAAGGGGTACTGGAACAACCCCGAGGCCACCGCGGAGGCCATCGACGCCGACGGGTGGTTCCACACCGGCGACCTCGGCGAGCTCGACGACGACGGCTTCCTGCGCATCACCGGGCGCAAGAAGGAGATCATCGTCACCGCCGGCGGCAAGAACGTCGCGCCGGCCGTGCTCGAGGACCGGGTGCGGGCGCACGCGCTGGTCAGCCAGTGCATGGTCATCGGCGACCGGCAGCCGTTCATCGCCGCCCTGGTCACCATCGACCCCGACGCCATGCCGGCCTGGCTGCGCGACAACGGCAAGGCCGAGGGCACCGCGGTCGAGGACCTCATCGACGACGAGCAGCTGCGCGCCGAGGTCCAGAAGGCGATCGACGAGGCCAACCAGGCCGTGTCGAAGGCCGAGGCGATCAAGGTCTTCCGCATCCTGCCCCGCGACTTCACCGAAGCGACCGGCGAGCTCACTCCTTCGTTGAAGGTGAAGCGGAACGTCGTGATGAAGGAGTACGCGGGCGACATCGCCGCGATCTACGAGCGCTGACGACTTGAAGGGATCGCTGTTGACGGACCTGGCGAGCACCCCCGCGCGCGCCGAGGACCGCACCCCCGCTCCGGCCTCCCGACCTCGCACCGGGGTCGTGGCCGTGCGCGTGCTGCTCCTCGCGCTGGTCGCCGTGTTGCTGCTCTCCGACGGCGTGCGGGCGGCCGAGCTGCTCTGGCTCGCGCTGCTGCTCGCCGCGGCGCTCGTCGCCACGGCCGCGCCGCAGGGGCACGAGGTGGCCCGGCTGGGGCGCACGGCGGAGGTGCTGATCACCGCCTTCGCCGCCTCGACGCTCAACGGGGACGCCAAATACCTCCTGGTGTACCTCCCGGTGCCGATCGTCGCCGCAGCGCTCTCGGAGGGCCGCCGGATGGCCGGCGCCTACGTGCTGGCCTCCGCCGCGCTGCTGGTCGTCGGCGGCGCCGTCGAGGGCCGCCTCGACGACCGCAACTACCTGACCGCGGGCGGGCAGTGGCTCGTCATCGCCGGCGTCGCCGCGTTCCAGGCGACGATCCTGCAGCGGGTACTGCTGGCCCGCCGCCCCGACGACACCCCGCAGCCCTACGCCGAGGCCACCCGCCTGCTCACCCAGCTGCGCAGCGTGGCCCGCCAGCTGCCCGGCGCGACGCTGGACCCCGGCGGCCTGGCCGAGCATCTGCTCGACGAGGTGCGCGCGATCGTCCCCGCCACCCGCGGCGCGGTGCTGTCCGGCAGCGGCGGCGGCCGGCTGGTCGTGCTGGCACAGGCCGGCGTCGAGCGGCTGGACTGGGAGACGGCGCTGGACACCGAGAGCGCCGTCGCCGACTCCTGGGCGACCCAGCAGCCGGTCGTCTCGGGCCGCTCGCAGGCCCGCTCGGTCGTCGGCGGCGGCAGCATCTCCTCGATGGTCGTGCCGCTCATCGCGGGCGTGCGCACGGTCGGGCTGATCGTGCTCGAGACCGACTCCTCGGGCACCTACCCGCCGGCCCTGGTCGCCAAGGTCCAGTCGGTCACCGGCCCGGCCGCGCTGCGGCTGGAGGCGGCACTGCTCTTCGACGAGGTGCGGTCGCTGGCCACCACCGAGGAGCGGCAGCGGCTGGCCCGCGAGATCCACGACGGCGTGGCGCAGGAGCTCGTCATGGTCGGCTACGGCATCGACAACGCCGTCGCCGCGCTGCCCAACGCCGGGGCCGCCGAGGAGGAGCTGCGCGTCCTGCGCGCCGAGGTCACCCGGGTCATCACGGAGCTGCGCCTGTCGCTGTTCGAGCTGCGCAGCGAGGTCGACCGCTACGGCGGCCTCACCGCCGCGATCGCCGACTACGCCCGCACCGTCGGCGCCTCGGCCGGCCTGCGGGTGCACCTCTCGCTCGACGAGACCACCGCCCGGCTGCCCGCCGCCGTCGAGGCGGAATTGCTGCGCATCGCCCAGGAAGCCATCACCAACGCGCGGAAACACGCCGGTGCGGAGAATCTTTGGGTAACGTGCGCGGTCGATCCACCGTTCGCACAGGTAGAAATCTCCGACGATGGCAGCGGCATAGGTGAAAACCGCCCGGACGGGCGGTATGGTCTTGCGATCATGGCCGAGAGGGCGGAACGTATCCGGGGCCGGTTGGAGATCACGCCACGCGTGCCGAATGGGACCACAGTGGCGGTCGTGCTCGGAACCGCACCGCGTGCGCGGTAGCGTTAAGGCACCCAGAGGGAGAGAGCACCGGGAATGTCTACTACCGCGACGCCGACGACTCGCACCAAGGTGCTGCTCGTCGACGACCACGATCTCATTCGCCGAGGACTGCGGCACGCGTTCGAGCGCGACCGCCAGTTCGAGGTGGTCGGCGAGGCCGCAACGGCCGCCGAGGCGATCCGCCAGGCCGGCGCCCTGCAGCCCGACGTCGTGATCATGGACCTCCGCCTGCCCGACGGCAGCGGCCTGGAGGCCACCCGCGCCCTGCGCAAGACCAGCAACACCATGGGCATTGTCGTCCTGACGATGTACGCCGGAGACGACCAGCTCTTCGGCGCGCTCGAGGCCGGCGCCTCGGCCTTCGTGCCGAAGACCGCCCCCGCCGACGAGGTGGTCGCCGCGGCCCGCCACGCCGCCTCGGCGCCCAGCGCCTTCACCGCCGCCGACCTGGCCGAGGCCATGAAGCGCCGCCTGGCACCCAGCGGCCCGCAGCTGTCACCGCGCGAGGGCCAGGTCCTGCGCCTGCTGGCCGACGGCATGAGCGTGGCCGGCATCGCCAAGCAGCTGTTCGTCTCGGAGTCCACGGCCAAGACGCACATCTCGAAGCTCTACGAGAAGCTCGGCGCGGCCAACCGCGCCCAGGCCCTGATGACGGCGCTGCGCCTGGGCCTGCTCGAGGCCCCCGACGCCCCGAGCTTCTGACCCTTTTTTCCAACCCCCGGACCACGCGGACGGCCGGCTTTCCGACTCTTACCCCCGGCGAGCCGGCCGCGTCATTTCCCGGAATGACTTCGCCCGTTTTCCGCATTGTCGTCCGCTGATCGGCTATTCCTGTGCAAAAAGCGCGTGCAACCGCGCAGCCTGTGTTTCCCATCGCCACTCGGATTCGACCCAGGCCCGGCCGGCGGCCCCCATTCGCATGGCCAGTTCGCGATCACGCAACAACTCGATCAGCCGCCCGGCCACTCGGTCGACGTCTCTGCCCGGCACCACGAACCCGGTCTGCCCTTCCAGAACCGCGTCCGGCGCCCCACCGGAGTCCCCCGCGACGACGGGCAGCCCGGTGGCCGAGGCCTCGAGGTACACGATCCCGAGCCCTTCGACGTCCAACCCACGCCGCCGGGTCCGGCACGGCATCGCAAACACGTCCCCCGCCGCGTAGTGCGCCGGCAGTTCAGCCCACGACACCGACCCGGTGAACACGACGTCCCGCTCGACTCCGTGCTCACGGGCCAGCCGCTCGAGATCCCGCCGGTACGGCCCCCCGCTGACGATCAGCAGCGCCGCATCCGCGACGGCGGCCCTCACCTTCGGCAGCGCTCGGATGAGCACGTCCTGCCCCTTGCGCGGCACCAGCCGCGAAACGCAGACCACGACGGGCCGCCCGTCCAGCCCGTACCGCCGCCGGACCTCGCTCCCGTCCACCCCAGGCGCATAGGCCTCGACGTCCACTCCGGGCGCCAGCCGCTCGAGCGCGGTCAGCCCTCCGATCGCCCGCGCCAGCCGCACCCGCGTGTACTCCCCCAGGTACGTGACCACGTCGGCCCCACGCGCAATCCGCCGCAGCAGCCCACGCGCCCCCCGCAGCGCCGCCCACCCCACTTCGTGCCCGTGGGTCAGCGCAACGACTCGCTCCACCCCCGCCCGCCGCCGCAGCCCTTCCCCGAGCAACCCGAGCGGCGCCGCCGCCCCGAACCACACCCGGTCACACCCACGCGCACGCGCAATCTCAGCCGCCCGCCGCGCCACCCGAGGCGTCGGCAACAACATCCCGGTGTCTTCCCGCACCACCTCGAACGGCTGCTCGGCATCGAACTTGCCGGCCCCTTTCCAGGTAGACGCGTACACCACGACGTCCCCCGGCTGCCGAACGGCCAGGTTGTACACGAACTGCTGAATCCCTCCCGGCCGAGGCGGAAAGTCATTGGTAATCAGCAGCGTGCCACCCATTCCGAGCAGTGTATATAGCTCGCTGCACTGTGTCCCCAGCTCGCTACGCTCGCCCGGGGGAGCTCCGCTCCACCCGAACCCCCTCAAAAGCCGCAGCGGCCCTCATGGCGACGAGCGGGTGCTCGGTTCTCTTGGCTCGCTGCGCTCGCGCTGGGCTCGCTCTCGGGGAGCTTCGGCTCCGCGGAGTGCGCCGCCTCGGAACCTGCGGCGGCGCACTGGGCGACACGAGCAGGTGCTCGGTGCTCATCCCCGGTGGCAGGTGCGCATCGCGCCGTCCCCTCCGCCCGTGCGCGATCCGATCGACGTGCCCATCGCGTGGCCGAAGCCCCTCCGCAATGTCGCTCCGGAAGCCTCGAGCCCCGTCACCGCGGTCCCGACCTCGTGCGCACCTGCGAAATGCCACGCGCGCACCACTGGGCCGCCCTCGTGTCGCGGACCTCGCCTTCTCTCCCGCGCGGCGCGGAACGCGTGCGCGGGCGCGGGGCCCGTGCGCGGCGCAGAGAGCGTGACCCGGGGCGGCGGCGCGAGGCCTGTGCGCGGGACCCGGGGCGCAGGGCGCGAGGCGCAGGGCGCGGGGAGCGGGACCCGTGCAGGGAGCGGAGCGCGGGCCCGTGCGCGGCGCGGGGCGCGTGGCACGGGGCCTGTGCGCGGGGCCGCAGGGCGCGGCGCGGGCGCAGGGCGCGAAGCGGGGCGCGGGCGCAGGGCGCGAAGCGCGGAGCCCGTGTGGGGCCCGGGGAGCCAGGCTGTGCGCGGCGCGTGAGCGGGGCCGGTGCGCGGCGCGGGGAGCGGGACGCGGCGCGGGACGCGGGCGCGGGGCGCAGGGCGCGGCACGCGGCCCAAGGCGCGGCGCGGGGAGCGGGACGCAGGCGCGGGGCGCAGGGCTCGGCGCGCGGCCCAAGG